>CAIZHT010000176.1 GCA_903932885.1 uncultured Actinomycetes bacterium | reverse complement strand
TCGGCCAGCGCTCCATCCATTCAATCCATTTAGGAAGAACGCGTGCAACGGGTGTCTGTTGCAACATAAACTCACTCACCATAACGCCCCATGGCGTAGTTGCTCGCCATGGAAGTTCACGTTTATTTCTTGCAAACCATTGTGTAATTGGTTTTTCTAGCGAATTCATTCGCCTGAAATTTTGACCCTTTGAAGCGCTTGATCAAGGCGCGATACTTCAACAATTTCCATGCCTGCAATCTTTACCTCAGAGCCTGCAGGAACGAGCGCACGCTTAAATCCAAGTCGAAATGCTTCCTGTAAGCGGCGGTCCACCCCACTAATTTTACGAATTTCACCAGCTAGGCCAACTTCACCAATTGCAACAAGATCTGCAGGAAGTGCTAATCCTTTTGCAGCAGATGCGACAGCGAGTGCGAGTGCAAGGTCGGCTGCAGGTTCACCCATTTTCATTCCACCGACTGTCGCTGCATAAACATCGCGACCGCCAATTTTTATTGCTGCGCGAAGTTCTAGGACAGCAAGTGTCATTGATGTACGCGCAGAATCTAATCCGCTTACAACTCGACGTGCATTTCCAAAATCGTTATCGCGACCTTGGCTAACGAGTGCCTGAATCTCAGCAAGTAGTGGACGTCGGCCTTCTAAAGTTACCGTTACGCAGGTTCCTGGCACTGGTTCTGCATGGCGTGATGTAAATAAACCTGTTGGATCTAAAACACTTGTAATTCCAGTATCGCTCAGTTCGAAGCAACCAACTTCATCGCTTGCTCCAAATCGATTCTTGATTGCGCGAATCAAACGCAGGCGCGAATGACGCTCGCCTTCAAATTGAAGTACAACATCGACAATATGTTCGAGCAGACGTGGGCCTGCTATTGAACCATCTTTAGTTACATGGCCAACTAATAAAAGAGTTATATCTCGCTCTTTACAGATACGAATCAGTGCGCCAGCAACTTCGCGGACCTGAGTGACTCCACCCGGAGCACCATCTGCTGCAGCGCTTCCGATAGTTTGCACGCTATCAATAATGAGAAGTTGTGGCTTTACTGAATCAATATGTGAAATAACTGCGCCTAAATCATTTTCAGATGCAAGAAATAACTGAGGATCAACTGCCTTGATTCGCTCTGCGCGAAGCCGAACTTGCGAAGCAGATTCTTCACCGCTGACATACAAAACTGGAATAGAACGTGATGCAGTTTGTGCAGCCACTGCAAGTAGTAGCGTTGATTTACCAACACCTGGTTCTCCTGCAACAAGAATTGCAGCCCCTGGAACTAAACCGCCACCGAGGACGCGATCGAGTTCAGAGACACCTGTTGGTTTTGCACTTGCAGCAGAGAGATCAACATCGCCAATGGGTGTTGCCTTATGAGTTACTGCGCCAGGAACAAGTGATAAACGCTTTGGCGCTGCAATTTCTTCAACGCTTCCCCATGCTTGGCATTCACCGCAACGACCAACCCATTTTTGTGAGTTCCAACCACATTCCGTGCAACGGAAGGGATCTTTTTCAACTTTGGCCATAGGTAGAGCCTAGAGCGAAATTCTTACTTCTGTGCAGCCAGAGTTGCGGGATGTTGGATAACAAAGAGGGGGAGTGAACGCTTCTGCGCATCGAGAATTCCAGCCACGCGTGCATCACAGTGTTTTTCCAAGATTGCATATGCACCTTCACCCATGAGGGCCTTTAGCTCGGCTCTATTAGAAATGTAAACAGGTTCACTTCCAACGTGTGCCTCAGTATTACTTGTGCAATACCAATCGAAGTCATCTCCGCCATCGCCCCAGGCAAGGCGCTCGTATTCACCAATAACAGTAACTGAATATTCACGCTCTCCGACTTCGCGAGTTTCAAAACTGCGACGAAGAGGTAATTGCCAACATACATCTGGTTTTGTATCTACAAAGTGAATATTTTTCTTCTGTGCAAGGTGGTGAAGAACGCAACCAAAAGAGCCAGTAAAGCCTTCTGCTTCATATCCTTTTCGATTCAGGAAAATACAAGAACCTTCAACGCGACGAGTTTTGCGTTCATCATCTTCATCTTTTTCACTAATACGTAAATCACCGCCCGCTTTCTTTGGGCGTGCCTCGTCATAGAACTGCCACATCTCTGGAGTGAGGAATGCTGCCGCTTTTTGAACGCGATTCTCATCATCTTTATCTGAATACATCGCACCCTCAGTGCAACAACCAGCGTTAGGTTGATCTTTGAATACTCCTTGGCAACCATCTCCATAAATACAAGTCCAGAAAGATGTGAGCCACGTGAGGTCGCATTTGAAAATACCTTCTGCATCATTGGGATCAGCGAATTCAACCCAATCACGTGCAAAGCCTGGCTTTATCTCGGACATAGTGGCAGAGCCTACGGGTTTACTCCGAAATACGCACATCCGCAGAATTGCATTCGATACTCTTACCTCATGAAAGTTGGAGTAATCGGCGCAGGGGTAATGGGTGAGGCGCTAATTACTGCACTAATTTCTTATGGAGTAAATGCCAAAGAGATCACTATCTCTGAAAAGAGAACTGATCGCGCAGATGAACTTGTATCTCGCTATGGAATAAGTGTTGAAGAGCTCTCCAACAATGTTCGTACAAGTGAAATCCTCCTCCTCGTCGTAAAACCACAAGATATGGCTGATCTTTTGAGACAAATCAGCCCAGATGTGAAGGCATCCACCACCGTTGTTTCCTTTGCAGCAGGTAAGAAAATTGATTTTATATCTGCAGGGCTAGGTGGTTCCACACCTGTTATTCGCGTAATGCCAAATACACCAACACTCGTTGGGGCTGGCATGGCTGCAATTTCAGTTGGTAATGGAGTTTCATCGACACACAAGGATTTTGTTGCCGGCTTCCTTGCTGCAACTGGAAAAGTTGTGGAAGTAAGTGAGAACTTACAAGATGCGGTAACTGCAACTAGTGGTTCTGGCCCTGCCTATTTTTTCGCTTTTGTGGAAGCAATGATTGAAGGGGCAATGGCACTTGGTTTATCCAAAGAAGTTGCAACCGAACTTACTGTTCAAACTTTTGTAGGATCAGCAAAGCTACTTGAAGAATCAGGCAAAAGCGCGACCACCTTGCGCGAAAATGTAACGAGCCCAAATGGCACAACTGCTGCAGCGCTTGCATCATTTTCTGACAATGAGCTATCAAATCTTGTTGGTCAAGCGATGGAATCGGCACGAAATCGCTCTATCGAACTTGCCTAGTACATTGTGAAAAAACTACTTGTCATCCTTCTAGCATTACCATTTCTTTTTGCGCCTGCTTCTTTTGCTGCTCCAAAGAAAATTAGCGTTACACCACTAAAATTTATTGCAGATGTAGGAAAGAGCAATGAATTTGCGGGTTTGGTTCTATCGCAAAATAATATCGTTATCTTTGGCTCAAG
>CAIZHT010000175.1 GCA_903932885.1 uncultured Actinomycetes bacterium | reverse complement strand
CTAATGAGCATTAATGGATACAGCAAGTCATTCCAACAAATAACAAAGAGGAAGATACCCGTTGCACCCATTGCTGGGCGACAAAGAGGAAGTGCAATTGAACGGAAAATTCGCCAATGACCCGCCCCGTCAATGCTTGCTGCCTCAAACATTTCGCGGGATAAATCCTTAAAGAAAGCACTTAGAATAAAAATTGAAATCGGAAGGGTGAGTGCAATGTTGACCAGCACCAAACCAGTGAGTGAATTATTGAGGTTGAGTTTTACGAAAAGTACATAAATTGGGATGATATTTACTTGCCCTGGAATAGCTAGTCCAAGTGTAAAGAGGAAGAAGAGAACTTTTCCTGAAATTGTTATTGATCTTGCGATTGCATAAGCCGCCATGCTTGCCAAAATTAAGGTTATGAAAACAGAAAAAACAGCGACGATAACACTGTTTTTAAATGGAGTGATTAAACCACCAGAATCAAAGAGAGTTCGGAAATTATCTAGTGTCCAGTTTTTTGGAAGTGCCAAAGGAGTTGAGTAGATTTCAGCATCAGTTTTGAATGTACCTAAAACAACAATTGAGCATGGAATGAGAACGATAAATGCAAATGCTGTTAACAGGAAATTCTTAGTCGATTTGTACAGCATTATTTATCCCCATAATTCACTCGTAGAGTGCGTCTTTGAAGCCAAGTAATCAAAAGAACCGTGACCACAAGTAAGACGGATTGGGCAGATGCGTAACCAAATTTATAACTGGCAAAAGCCGTATTGTAGATCAAGGTCACGAGCACATCTGAGGCATTGTTTGGTCCACCCTGAGTCATTGCATAGACCAAATCAAATGCTCTAAAGCTTTGAATGGTTGTGTATGCAACAACAACTGCCGTTGTCGGTAATGCCATAGGCCACGTAATGTTCTTAAACTGCTGCCAACGAGAAGCGCCATCTACCTCCGCGGCTTCATAAAGCTCAGCTGGAATTTGCTGTAAACCAGCAACATAGATAACAACCATCTGTCCGGTGTGGAACCATACTTGGGTAATAGCGATTGCATAAAGGGCGTATCGACCATCTCCCAACCAATTTATGCCTGGCTCATTCATTATTCCAATCGATTTTGCTGTTGCGTTAATTAGGCCGTAATTAGGGTTGTACAAAAACAACCAAATTAAGCCGACAGATACCGATGAAAGAATCGTTGGAAAGAAATATACAACGCGAAGAAATATTGTGGTTTTCGTATTCTTGAGTAAAAATGTTGCGAACAAAAGAGAAAAGGAAGTTTGTAGAACGACAACTACAAAAGCAAATTTAAAGTTATTGGCGACAACTTTTAGGAAAAGATCATCATTAGTTGCCAAATATGTAAAGTTTCGTGCACCTATGAATTCTGGAGGTAAAACTCCATCCCATCGTTTTGTGGAATTCCAAAGATTAGAAATCGATGGGTATAAATACAAAAAGGAATAGATTGCAAAAGCGGGTAAAGCCATCAAGATTAAAACTTTTGAGTCGAAGAATTTTGCTTTCTTCTTTTTTGGGTGGCCAGAGCCAGCCCCACCGCTTGGAGCGGTGGGGCTGGTCTGGTTATCAACTAGTGTGTTAATTAAGCACCCAAGCCTTGCTTAATGATCTTTGATGTATCTGCGAGTGTCTTGGTGATATCTGCACCACCGACAATTGCAATCAAAGCATCTTCAAGCTTGTCACGTACTACACCTTGGTTCAGGAACAAGAAGCGTGGTGCTAGAAGAAGCTTCTTACCCATGATGTCTGATGTATTCAATAGATCAACGTTGGCTGTGTAGTCAACGTTGATTACTGAAACGTGCTGTGAAGTTCCAACTGCGTATTCCTGAGCAATTGGAGCAGTAGCCAAGAATGAAATGAATGCATTGGCAATCTTCTGATCTGTTGATGATGCCTTCGCATTCACACTCAGAATGAAGGTGTTGTTTGTGATTCCTTCATAGTATGGCTTCGCATCTGTAGTGATGAGACCCATAATCTTCATCTTTCCCTTCATATCTGGATTGAGCTTTGTTACTGAGCTCATTCCAAATGTTCCAGTTGGATAAATAGCAGCCTTACCAG
This sequence comes from uncultured Actinomycetes bacterium, assembly GCA_903932885.1. Next base: position 200 of record CAIZHT010000175.1, on the reverse strand, counting down.
CAGCAAAGTCAGCTGGAGCGACAGTGTCGGTGTATCCAGTTGCATTTGCAGGGAAGCAACCGGCATCAGCCATCTGCTTGTACTGCTTAGCAATATTTGTGAACCAATCGATTGTCAGGTCGGCACGACCCTTATCGATGTCAGTTGCATTCTTCAAAACTGTTGCATATGGAGCAGAGTTCATCATGAATGAATTGAGG
>CAIZHT010000174.1 GCA_903932885.1 uncultured Actinomycetes bacterium | reverse complement strand
GCTGCAGCCTTTGCGCTGCCTACATATCAATCTGCTTGGCTCAAAACGCATCATCCTGCAGCATTTATTGCAGGCGTACTCACCCATGACCCAGGCATGTATCCCAAACGTTTGATACTCGATGAAGCCCGCCAAATGGGAATCACCCTTGCACCCCTTGATGTAAATCTTTCAGATTCTGTCTACAGAGTTGAAAACAGTAAAAATGGTTATGCAATACGTATCGCGCTCTCTACTGTAAGTGGAATTAGCGCAACAGAGATTGAATCAATTATCCAATCGCGTCCCTACACAGATATTACTGATTTTGTACGTCGCTCTGGTTCATCTATTTCAATAACTGAGGCGCTCATTCTTACGGGAGCTTTCGATCGACTACATGCCAGCGATGAAATACATAGGCGCGATCTTTTATTACATATCAAAGATCTTGTTCGCTCTCCAGCACTTGCAGTCTCTGGTGCGCAAATGAATTTAGGCTTTGAGCCTCCACCGCTTATTTCAAGTGGGTTACCTGCCATGAGTGCAGCAGAAGGCGTACGCCATGAAGTAGAACGTTTAGGAATGGATATCACTCACCACCTTCTTGAGTTTTATGCACCCTTTCTCAATGCAATTGGTGCAGTACGTTCTTCTCAACTTCTAGAAGCGCGTTCACAGAGCGAAGTATTTGTTGCAGGGGTAAAAGTTGCGATGCAGACACCGCCAGTGCGTTCGGGTAAGCGCGTTATCTTTCTGACTCTCGATGATGGTTATGGATGTAGCGATTCAACTTTCTTCACTGATGTGCAAATGGATTATGCCGACATCCTCTACAACTCATCTCTGCTTTTAGTACGCGGGCATACTCGCCGTACAGGGGCCCGCGGTATTTCAATTCGGGCAACAGGGGCGTGGGATCTTCGCAGCGCCTACGAAAAGTGGAGCGCTAAGCAAAGTAGCCTCGTCGTATGAGCGAGGAAGAGGCAATGCAATCAACGATTTTGCATGTTGATATGGATGCTTTCTACGCCTCTGTTTCAGAGCGTGACAATCCAACACTGAAAGGTAAAGCAGTAGTTGTGGGTGCGGGGGCACGAGGTGTTGTTCTTTCTGCAAATTATGAAGCACGCAAATTTGGAATTCATGCGGCAATGCCAGTGGGACGTGCGCAGCGATTAGCACCACACGCCATCTTTATTCCTCCAGATCACGCGCGCTATAGCGAAGTATCTGAGGGCATCATGGAGATATTCCAATCATTTACTCCACTTGTTGAACCAATCTCTCTCGATGAAGCATTTCTCGATGTAACAGGTGCAAAACGCTTACTTGGCACAGGACGCGAGATAGCGCAGGCAATTCGTGCCAAAGTTGAAAAACAGGAAGGCATTACATGTTCTGTTGGAATAGCACCTTCTAAATTTATTGCAAAGCTTGCCTCGGGACATTGCAAACCTAATGGAATTTTAGAAATACCAGCAGATCGCATCCTTACATTTCTGCACCCATTGCCAGTCAAAGCAATATGGGGAGTCGGTCCAAAGACTGCCGAAGTATTAGAGCGTTTAGGACTTCGAACTGTTGAAGATATTGCAAAGCTGCCGCGCACAACATTGATTCGAGCACTTGGTGAAGCAAGCGGTGCATCCCTTTATGAACTTGCATGGGGCCGCGATTATCGCGATGTTGTTATAGATGAGCCAGAGAAAAGTATTAGCGCAGCTGAAACTTTTGCAATTGATTTAGATAACCCTGAAGAGATTCTCAAGGAATACTTACGTCTTTGTGAAAAAGCAACATCCAGGCTTCGCGCACGCAATCTCTTTGCTAAAACTATTTCAATCAAAGTGCGCTTTGCGGATTTCACAACAATCAATCGTTCAAAGACTTTAGCGCTACCTATTGATTCCACTCACGAGGTCTATGACGTTGTGAAAGGTTTATATACGGCCCTTCGAATCGAGCGAGCACGCCTTCGACTTGTTGGAGTGGGCCTTGAAAATTTGAGTGAAGGAGCCCCACACCAGATGCTTCTTGGTCAACGTGAGAATGGATGGCGCGAAGCGGAGAGCGCTATAGATAAGGCACAGGCACGTTTTGGGCGAGATAGCGTGCGCCCGGCTCGCCTCGTAGAGCCTGAGAGCGAGGAAGACGATTCCTAGTAGCGATGAAAGAAAAGATGTTCTATTGTGTGGACATGGCACTTTCTGAGCACGAAAAACGCTTACTCGACCAGATGGAAGCGGCCCTCCTTACCGAGGATCCAAAGCTTGCAACAACGCTCTCTGGTACAAAAATGCCGATTTCCCGCAATCGCAATCTTTTAGCCGTTGGATTACTCGCACTCGGCCTTGCCACCATCTTTGGCGGCCTTATTGCCAAGGTAACCCTTGTTGGCGTTTTTGGTTTTCTCGTAGCCCTATCTGGGCTCATACTTCTCATCTCATCCGTTGGAGCCGTTGTGAAGAGTGCTCAATCTCCACGCTCATCTCGCAAGGGATTTGGGCTCAGCGAACGCCTAGAAAAGCGCTGGGATGAACGAAATACTGATCAATAGGATTTTTTGTCGGTCATAAGAGCTCCCTCGGGGGCTCTTTTTTATGCCCTCACGGCCAGGCATAAGGGTGGAATCAGGTGGGGAGGAATGGGGAGAAAGGTGGCGATAGGTGGTTGAAAAAGGAGGAAAGTGGAGTAAAGTGGGGGATTATTGCGATTAGGCAATATCTAGCGATCCTTTGGGGAAGGGGGCGCACCACATGTTCCTGGGCACCCATGAACCTCGTTTGGATGAAAAAGGCCGCCTCATTCTTCCTGCGAAATTTCGCGATGATTTAGCTGCAGGTTTAGTTATTACAAAAGGACAAGAACGTTGTCTTTATGTTTTTCCATCACAAGAATTTTCAGTTATCACTGACACGCTAAAACAAGCGCCAGTTACTGCGAAATCAGCACGTGATTACCAACGTGTGATGTTTGCAGGTGCACACGATGAGATTCCTGATCGTCAAGGTCGCATAACAATTCCACAAGGCCTGCGCACATATGCAGCACTTGAAAAAGATTGCGTTGTTATCGGTGCAAATACACGCGTTGAAATTTGGGATGCAACTGCATGGAATGAATATTTAGCAGATCGCGAAAAGAGTTTTGCTGATGTTTCAGAGGAGGTTTTCCCGGGCCTCTTCTAATAAAAGTTTGGTCCAACTCTCTGTTGTGGCCACCGCCGACCCTTCGAAAGTATCGGCGCCCCTTCCCCGGCGCCGATACAAAAATAGATCCGTCGGCCGGCGGTGACCAGAGCAGAGAGAAAAGTTTGAATACAGAACACGAGCACAGGAATGGGGGAGAAGATGACAAGTAGTACAGCGCACTATTCAGTAATGCGCGATCGTTGCGTTGAACTTCTTGCCCCTGCAATTCTTGCAAGTGAGAATCCAGTAGTAGTTGATGCAACCCTCGGACTGGGTGGTCACACAGAAGCACTTCTACAAGCATTTCCAAATTTGACTGTTATCGGTATCGATCGTGATCAAAGTGCGATAGATCGTGCAACCGAGCGATTAGCACCATATGCAGATCGTCTCAAGACAGCTCACTTTACTTTTGATCGCATCGGAGATGTCGTTCAATCATTTGGTTACCACCAAATATCTGGAGCGCTCTTTGACCTTGGTGTTTCTTCCATGCAATTAGATGAGAGCAATCGTGGTTTTTCCTATTCTCAAGAAGCGCCACTCGATATGCGCATGGATGCTTCTCAAGGATTGACTGCCGCCCAAATCGTAAATACATATGAACCTGGGCAATTGGTTCGAATTTTGCGCACATATGGAGAGGAAAAGTTCGCCACGCGAATTGTTGAATCAATCGTGAAAGCGCGCAACAAAGCCCCACTCAATTCCACAACGGAGCTAGCAGCTCTTGTAAAAGAGGCTATACCTGCTGCTACTAGGCGAACAGGTGGCAATCCTGCCAAAAGAACTTTTCAAGCACTTCGTATTGAAACAAATGATGAATTAGGTGCAGTCACGCGCGCACTTCCAGTTGCACTGCAACTACTCACTGTTGGCGCACGCCTTGTTGTTATGTCATTTCAGTCGCTAGAAGATCGAATTGTAAAAGAACTCTTTGTCGCATCTACAACTTCTGGAACTCCACGCAATCTTCCATTTGAACTTCCCGAATTCGCTGCGAAATTTGCCCTTGTTGTCAAAGGTAGCGAAACACCAACTGAGGAAGAGCTCATCGAAAATAGCAGATCAGCTTCGGTACGTCTTCGAGCCATAGAAAAGGTAGCGGCATAATGGCAATGACAGCTTTTGCACCGGCAATCACACGTTCGCGAGAACTCATTGCTGAGAAGACAAATCAAGTTGCACTCAAGATTGTCACCAATGACTCCGAGAGCAAGCAAGCAGATAGAAAATTCTTTGCTTTATTTATCTCAGTATCTAGCGTTGTAGGAGTCGCAGTTCTTTTGCTAATCAACACGCTACTTGCTCAAGATGCATTTGAACTTTCCCGCCTCAAGGCTGAGAGCAGATTAGTCAGTGACCAGCGCGAAGCACTTGCTCGTGCGATTGAAAACTCTTCTTCCCCAAGTGCTCTGGCACGTTCTGCAACAGCATTGGGAATGCGTCCTTCCGATTCTCCGATTTTCCTCAATCTTGATGCAAGCACCCAGAAGGCTGGTATCAAACTCAATGGGTAACTTTTCTTTAGCTCACGGAAGAATCAGAGTGCTGATCATTGGCGCTCTGATTTTCCTCATGGCTTTTGGGTTGCGATTAGTACAGATTCAGGCGGTACAGGCTTCGAGTTATCAAAATCGCGCGAATAATGAAATGTCACTGACTCGTACCTTGCCCGCACCGCGTGGAGAAATTACAGATATTCATGGGGCTCCATTTGCTCGAAGCGTTGCAGCAATTAGCATTGTTGTGGATCAAACCCTTATTTCAGATCCAGCAAAAGTTGCAGCATTTGTCGCCCCAATACTTGGCCTTACTACTGCCGAAGTTGCACAAAGCATTACAGGTACCAAACGCTGGAGTATGGTTTATAAAAATGCCAAGCCAGCTACTTGGAAAAAACTTAGCGAGGCAATAGCTATGTACAACGCATCGTTGAGTAAAGAAGAGATTGGTGAGCGAATCGTTGGGTTCGTTCCTGAACGTGGATATATTCGTGAATACCCTTCAGGAAAACTTCTCGCTTCCCTTATCGGTTTTGTAAACAATGATGGATTCGGCGCAACGGGCCTTGAATCAAGTAAGAATTCAATAATCGCAGGAATCGACGGTAGGTATTCCTATGACAATGGCTTCAAAGCCGAGATTCCTGGCTCGCAATCAGAGATCATTCCTGCAAAAACAGGAACGACTATTCGATTAACAATTGATCGTGATATTCAATGGGTTGCCTCTAAGGCAATCAGTGATGCGGTGAAAAAATCTGGCGCGTTGAGTGGAACTGTAATCGTGATGGATCCGAAGACGGGTGAAATTTTGGCCCATGCAACTGCTCCAACTTTTGACCCAAATAACCGCAAAGGCGTATCACTCTCATTGATGCGTAATCCCTCGGTACAGGATGTGTACGAACCTGGTTCAACTGGAAAAGTTATGACCTTGGCTGCTGCAATCGAAGAGAAACTTGTTTCGCCAAATACGGTCCTCACTGTTCCTTATTCCCTCAAGAGATCTGACAAAGTTTTCCATGACCATGAAAAACATCCAGTAAAGAAATTGACTGTTTCAGGAATTCTTGCTGAATCAAGTAATACAGGTTCCATCAAAATTGGAGAGATGTTAGAGAATCAAAAACTATATGACTACCTCACAAAATTTGGAGTAGGCGTCAACACTGGATCAGGGCTACCGGGGGAATCGCGAGGAGTATTGGCGCCAGTTTCACAATGGTCTGGCACATCTGCGCCAACTATTGCCTTCGGTCAGGGTTATTCACTTACAGCAATGCAGGCAACAAGTATTTTTGCAACTATTGCAAATGACGGCATTCGAGTATCACCTACAGTTATATCTGGAACAAGTGATTCGAGCGGACATTTCACACCTGCTAACGCTCGCGCTAGTGAAAGAGTTATCAGTTCACAAACTGCGCAATCCATGCGTCTGATGATGGAAAGTGTTGTCTCTGGAAATGGAACTGCTCCAACTGCTGCCATACCTGGTTATCGTGTTGCAGGTAAGACCGGTACAGCAGAGCGATATAACACTGCTTGCAGTTGCTACAGCGGTTATACAGCCTCATTTATTGGATTCGCACCTGCAGATAAACCACGATTTGTTATCAGCGTAACGATTCAAGATCCCAAGGGTCTCCACTGGGGTGGCGCACTTGGTGGGCCAGTATTCAAAGATGTTATGTCATTTGCACTCAAGAGTGAGCATGTTTCACCGACTGGAACAAAAGTAGTTCCGCTTCCACTCAATGAAAAAGAACTTAATGCACGCATCAAGAAAGATGCGGTAAAACAATAATGCTAAGACCAATGTCGAGCCCAAGTAAGACACTCGAATCAATTGCTCAAATAATTTCGGCCCAGTCAGCCACTGACACTTTTGAACTCAAGAATTTTCTGATAACTGGTATTTCCCAATCCAGTAAGGACGTCGAAGAGGGAGATATCTTCATCGCTCTACCGGGTGAAAAAACTCATGGTGCCAGTTTCGTCGCAGATGCAATTAGGAATGGCGCTAGAGCTGTTCTTACAGATAATGCAGGGGCAAAAACGATCACAGGAATTCCAGTTCTCATCACAAATAATCCTCGTAGAAGCGCAGGCATACTCAGCGCATGGTTTTACAGTGAACCCATGCGTGATCTATATAGCGTTGGAATTACGGGCACAAATGGTAAAACGACTGTAACAACTATTTTGCATCAAATAATGTCCCTTGCTGGGCGCGAAAGTGGATTGATAGGAACGATTGAAACACGGATAGGCAGTGAGGTTCTTACCAGTAAAAGAACTACTCCAGAAAGTAGTGAATTGCAGTCTCTCGCTGCAACGATGCGTGAGCGACACATGCGAAACCTCGTTATGGAAGTTTCGAGTCACGCAATTGCATTAGATCGGGTCAGAGGAAGCCACTTTGCAGTTGTGGGATTTACAAATCTTTCACAAGATCATCTTGATTTTCATAAAACTATGGATAAATACTTTGAAGCAAAGGCTGCGTTATTCACTTTTGAATATGCCGATCTTGCCGTCATCAATATTGATGATTCATATGGACGAAAATTGCAAGAAAAAACGGAGCTTCCAGTAATTACGCTTTCAAGAATGAGTACACAAGCGAACTGGCATTACGAAGATATTAGTAGCGAGTACTACGGAGCACAGGTTGCGATTCGCGGTTCAGGTGGAATCCTCATTGAGGGCAAAGTAAATCTCCATGGTGGATATAACTATGACAATCTCTTGATGGCAGTAGCAATCGCAGTTGAAAGCGGAATTGACCCGATCGATATTGCATCATTACTGCCAAAACTTCGTGGTGCATCGGGTCGACTAGAGGCAGTAGCACTTGGGCAAAAGTTTGCAGCCTTTGTTGATTATGCCCATTCACCAGATGCAGTTGCCCGTGTGCTTGAAACGGCCCGTGAATTGAGCAAAGGAAGGGTCATTGGAGTTTTGGGATGTGGTGGCGATAGAGATCGAAGTAAGAGATCGGCCATGGGACGCGCACTCGATCGTGGTAGTGATGTAGCAATTTTCACAAGCGATAATCCACGCTCTGAAAGTGCGGATGAAATACTCAAAGAGATGACAGATGGAATTGAATCTGCGAGTGTCATAAGTGATCGCGCGCAAGCGATAAGAAGCGCAGTCAATGAAGCTGGCGATGGTGATGTTGTCATAATTTTGGGCAAGGGGCACGAAACCGGTCAAGATATTGCGGGAGTGATGCACTCTTTTGATGATCGAATTGAGTTAGCGAAAGCGATTGAAGAGAAGAAATGATTGCTCTGAGCGCATCTGAAATCGCAGATATTGTAAAAGGAAAATTACACGGTGAAGCAACTGCAATTGTAAATATGCCTGCAGTATTTGATTCGCGTGAGGCAAAGAAGGGTTCTCTCTTTCTAGCCCTTGTTGGTGAACAGCAAGATGGTCATGATTATGTCGAAGCGGCTATGAGCAATGGTGCAGTCCTTACCTTTTCTACGCGAAGCGTTAAGGGTAATCACGTAATAGTAAGTGATGTCATAGAAGCCGTATCACTTCTGGCTCACTATGTACGATCCCAATTACAGGAAATGAAAGTCATAGGCATTACTGGTTCGCAGGGAAAGACAAGTACAAAAGATCTATTGCGTTCTATTTGTTCAACATCAGGTAAGACTGTGGCGCCAATGGCTTCTTACAACAATGAATTAGGAGTGCCTTTGACTCTCCTTCAGTGCGATGAAAAAACTCAATTTTGTATTATTGAAATGGGAGCGCGTCATCAAGGAGATATTGCAAAACTTTGTTCAGTGGTCAAGCCTGATATTGGTGTAGTTCTACGTGTGGGAAATGCTCACATAGGTGAATTTGGCTCACAAGAAGCAATTGCGCAGACCAAATCTGAGCTCATTCAATCTCTATCATCGAGTGGGATAGCAATTCTGGGAAGTTACGACAAATTTACGATTGCTATGAAGAGTTTGCATAAGGGCAAGATTGTCACATTTGGCGAGAATCAAAGCGATGATGTGAGAGCAGCAGATATTGAAATTCGAGAAGGGCGTGCACATTTTGACCTAGTGACACCACAAGGAAGAGATGCTGTTGGCTTGCGACTCATTGGTGCCCACCATGTATCTAACGCACTCGCCGCTGCAGCCGTTGCAACTGCTCTTGGAATCTCAATTGAGGTTATTGCAGGTGCATTATCGACTGCAGAGATTGCAAGCAAATGGCGAATGGAATTGCACGAACTCGATGGACTCATGCTTATCAATGATTCATATAATGCTAATCCAGAATCTATGGAAGCGGCGCTTCGTACTCTTCTCCTTTTTGCACAAGAACGCGGGGGAGAATCGTGGGCATTTATGGGAAAAATGCATGAACTCGGCGAGTCATCAGCAACTCATCATCGAGATATTGGCACCCTTGCACAAGAGATCGGCATCGATCACTGTGTTGCAGTTGCAACGCCAGAGTATGCGCCAGTGGGTGGAGGAGATGATTCGATGACCTTCCATAATTTGGCCACAATTGAAGAGGCGATCCAATTCTCATCACATATCAATAAAGGTGATGTTGTTCTTGTGAAGGCCTCAAGAGCAGAACACTTTGAATTGCTCGCAAGTGGAATTGAGAAAGCATGGAAAGATCGAATAGGTGAAAACGAATGAGACAGATTCTCATCAGCGGAGCTTTATCACTTCTTTTTGCTCTACTTGGTACCCCGATGCTCATTCGTATCTTGGCAAAACGAGGTTATGGACAAATAATTAGAGATGATGGACCTAGCAGTCATCACACCAAGCGCGGCACCCCAACTATGGGTGGAATTATTATCATTTTCGCAGCGCTCTTTGGTTATTTAGGCTCACACCTTATAACGCAAAACAGCATTACAACTTCAGCTGTTCTTGTCTTTGGTTTAGTTATCTCACTAGGTTTTGTCGGCTTCCTAGATGATTGGCTAAAAGTTTCGCGGCAAAAATCACTTGGCTTGACGGGTAAGCAAAAATTATTTGGTCAAGCACTTTTTGCTTCGATATTCGGTTACTTAGGAATTAGATTCGCTGATGTTGATGGATTTACTCCAATATCGCTCTACCTTTCTGGAGTTCGTGATACATCCATCAAACTTGGTGCAGTTGTAGTTATTTTGTGGGTAGTGCTTATGGTTTTGGCAACAAGTAATGGTGTAAATCTGACTGATGGCTTAGATGGACTTGCTACGGGCGCATCAGTAATGACTTTTCTTGCATTCTTACTTATTGGTGTGTGGGAGTTTGGTCAGAGTTGTGCGATCACCGCTACTCCTGGTTGTTACGAAGTACGAGATCCACTTGATATGGCAGTCTTCGCAGCAAGTTTTGCAGCCTCATGCACAGGTTTTCTTTGGTGGAACGCATCTCCTGCTCGGATCTTTATGGGTGATACAGGATCACTTGCACTCGGAGGCGCGTTAGCAGGACTTGCTACAACGCTTCGAGTGGAACTATTACTAATACCACTCGGCGGCCTTTTCGTCATCATTACTTTTTCTGTAATTATTCAAACGCTATATTTCAAAATAAGTGGCGGCAAGAGAGTTTTCAAAATGGCACCTCTGCAACATCACTTTGAGTTACTTGGATGGGGCGAAGTTACGATCGTGCTTCGTTTCTGGATTATTGCCGGGCTTTGTGTTGCTGTTGGATTAGGACTTTTTTATGCGCAATGGGTGGCGAAGTAAGAGAGATGGCCACACCTTATTCAAATCAGAGAGTACTAATACTCGGTGCGGGTGTTACCGGAACCGCTGTTGCGACGGCGCTATCCAAACGTGGAGCCATTATTGGGATTGTGGATGAGAATAAGAATTCAATAAGTGATTTTCCAAGAGTTGAATTGGATTCAATCGATCTTGCGCAATGGGATTCAATCGTAGTTTCACCAGGATGGAATGAGTCGCATCCAATAATTCAAGCCGCTTTATCGGATGGAAAATCAATATTGAATGAGATTGATATTGCATGGGAGCTTCATCTTGAAATGGCCCCAACTCAAAAATGGGTTGCAATAACTGGAACAAATGGAAAGACAACGACAGTTGAAATGGCAGCGAGTATGTTGCGCTCTGGCGGCCTTCATGCAATTGCATGTGGCAATGTGGGCGAGACTGTGATTTCGGTCGTGGATCAAAATACTCCCTTTGATTATCTCGTTGTTGAACTCTCATCTTTTCAATTGCATTGGTCGAAGAAAGCACAGTTCGTTTCATGCGCCATACTCAATATTGCTGATGACCATACAGATTGGCATGGCTCTTTTGAGAAGTATGCACAAGCCAAAATTTCATTATTAGATCGATCATCGACCGCAATTCTCAATAGTGATGACGGGGTAGTTGTAGAAAAGAGCGCTCATTGGCAAGGACGAAAGATTTTTTACGGGTTGGACACCCCAAATCCAGGTGAACTCGGAGTAGTTGAAGATCTTTTAGTGGATCGTGCATTCGTTCTTGATCCCCAAGAAGCAGCGATGATTTGCGAGCTTGTCGATGTGAAACCAACTGTTCCGCACAATGTTTCGAATGCACTTGCTGCTGCGGGTATTGCTCGATCCCTTGGTGTTGCACATGAAGCAATACAAAAAGCTCTCCAGAGTTTTACACCTGGACGTCATCGCATTGAAGTGGTGTGCGAAAAAGATGGGGTTACCTGGATTGATGATTCAAAAGCAACGAATCCCCATGCTGCTGCAGCCTCTCTGTTATCACAGTTACACGTTGTTTGGATAGCAGGAGGACTAGCAAAGGGTGCAAAGATGGATGAACTTATTGCTCGTACGAAAGCGCGGATTCGTGCCGCAATAGTCATTGGTAGCGATGGAGAAATAATTGCCCATGAACTTCGCAAGCAAGCACCAGAGGTTCAAATTTTCACAATCGAGACACCAGGTGACTATCTCAAAGGCGCCGAATCGAATTCTCTTATGGAAGCAGTTGTGAAGAAGGCACTTGAAGTTGCCATCAAAGGCGACACAGTACTTTTAGCGCCTGCATGTGCATCTATGGATCAATTCATCTCTTATTCTGATCGTGGAGATCGCTTCGCAAAAGCAGTAAAGAAGGTTGTATTACATGAGAAATAATCAGATGAAGAAGTCCTCACTTACTGAGTTTCTTAGTAAGCCAGTAAATTTCTATTACATGCTTCTAGGTAGCACGCTCATTCTTACATTTATGGGTCTGATTATGGTTTTTTCAGCCTCATCGATTCATTCCTTGGGAACAAAGGGGAATTCCTATGGAATTGTTCTTCGTCAAGCACTCGCAATTTGCGTTGCACTTCCTCTGGGATTTTTTGCTTCTCGACTCTCGTTGAAGAGATGGCAGGCGCTTGCAAAAAGAGCCCTGATAATTTCGATTCTACTTCTTGCAATCGTCCAAGTGATTGGACGTAACGTGAACGGAAATCGAAATTGGATCAGTTTAGGAATCGTTGATGTTCAGCCAAGTGAATTTGCAAAATTCTTGATGATTCTGTGGGCTGGGTACATGCTCGCAAGCAGAGAGCGTGCAGGCATTGTTCAGACAAATGTTTTGATGTTGATTGCACCTGGCTTTGCATTAGCTATGGGCCTTATTTATCGAGGTAATGATTTAGGAACGGTCTCGGTCTTTGCCTTAATCCTGGCTGGACTCTTGTGGGTATCGGGTGTTCCTATGCGTCTATTCACTCTTGTAACAACAGTGGGATTTACAGGTATTGCTGCACTCATTGTGACATCGCCAAATAGAGCGCAGCGACTACTTGTTGTATTCAACCCTTTTGCAGAAGGCGACTATAAGAATGCGGGCTGGCAACCAGCTCACAGCCTTCTAGGACTTGCTAGCGGTGGATTATTTGGAGTTGGCCTTGGTGCAAGCAGGCAAAAGTGGGGAAACCTTGCTGAAGCACATACAGATTTTATTTTCTCTGTCATTGGTGAAGAGTTAGGACTCTTTGGAACTCTTGCAGTTCTTATCCTCTTTGCTGCTCTCATTTTCTCAATTTTCAAGATTTCAATGCGAACTCACGAGCCACTAGTGCGCTACGTCTGCGCCGGAATTGGTTGCTGGATAACTGTTCAAGTAATACTCAATTTAGGATCAGCTCTGAGTTTGTTACCGGTTGTCGGTGTGACGCTTCCATTCCTCTCATATGGTGGATCTGCGCTATTGGCGACATATTGCGCCATTGGATTTGTACTCGGTGCAGCACGTAGAGATCCTCTTACATACGATGAGGTGAAGAAATCGAAGTTCCCATGGCTCGCATAATTATCGCCGGGGGAGGGACAGCTGGTCATATCGAACCGGGTCTTGCTGTTGCTCGACTCTGGCGAGAGAAGAATCCCACTGATCACATTTCATTCTTAGGTACAAAAAGTGGATTAGAGAATTCATTAGTTCCAGCAGCAGGTTTCGAACTGCTTTTGATTCCAAAAGTTGTTGCACCACGCAAACTATCTCCCGCTGCACTTCGCGCCCCATTTACATTTATTGGTGCACTTCTAGAGACCCATAAGCACATCAAGGGGGCCGCAGTAGTAATTGGTTTTGGAGGCTACGTAAGCGCGCCAGCATATTGCGCCGCTAAGTTATCGCGAATTCCAATTGTTATACATGAATCAAATGCTAAACCTGGAGTGGCCAATAAGTTAGGTGCATTTCTTGGCGCCTCAGTCGCAATTTCTAGAAGCGTAGAGAGTGGAAGATTTTCAGATGCACTCATTACAGGCTTGCCACTTCGCAGTGAAATAATTGCAGCATTCAAAGGTGCGCGCAGCGACTGGACAAAGGCGCGCCATCAAGCAAAAATTGAATTAGGCTGCGATCCAAGTAAAAAACTTATTCTCGTCATGGGTGGATCTCAAGGTTCAATTGCCCTCAACAAGGTAGTTGCGGATTCCCTTGATTTTTTACTGCGCGAGGGTTACAGCGTTATTCATTCACTTGGCCAAGGAAATCCTCTTCCAGATAAGCGCGATGGATATTTTCCCACACCATATGTGACTTCGATGAGTAGTGCATATTTAGCAGCAGATTTGATTATTGCTCGAAGCGGGGCAGTGACATGTAGCGAATTTCGCACCCTTGGTCGTTACGCTTTATTCGTGCCTCTACCAATTGGAAATGGCGAACAAAGTCTCAACGCTTTGGATTTAGTGGATGCAGGAAGAGCGCAGATTGTTCAACAAAGTGATTTCGATGCTCACTATTTACAAGTGAATATAAAGCGACTTCTTGAGACTTCTGAAAAGACTGATGCCCAAGGAGATTCAACAGAATTACTAGCAGCGGAAAAAATCGTGAGTTTAGTTGAGTATGTAAGTCAAGGAAAAAACTGATGCGCAGAAACCTCAACGATCTCATTGGTCACCGAATTCATTTCATCGGTATTGGCGGGGCTGGGATGAGCGGCCTTGCCCGTATTGCACTTTCCTATGGCATTGAAGTCAGTGGTTCAGATGCCAAAGATTCCTCTGTAGTCGCAGCACTTCGAATCTTGGGCGCACATATTGATATCACCCATGAAGGCGACCATGTTGATGGTTCAAATTTCGTTGTTTTCTCTACGGCGATTTCGCAACACAACCCTGAATTAGTTCGCGCACGTGAACTTGCTTTACCTATTCTTACTCGTGCGCAATTACTTGCAATTCTTATGTCAGTTTCGAAAAGTATTGCAGTTGCTGGAACGCATGGAAAAACTACAACGTCCTCAATGCTTGCCGTCGCCCTTCAATCGTGTGGCCTCGATCCATCCTTTGCTATCGGGGGAACAATTACTGC
>CAIZHT010000173.1 GCA_903932885.1 uncultured Actinomycetes bacterium | reverse complement strand
GTGCTAAAGCAAATGAAGTACTTGAACTCAATTTTGGTGGCTCTACCTTTCGTTTTGCAGGAAGTGCTGATATTGATTGGGACTTACAGAAGATATCGGGCAAAAGAGTGGCAACCGCTTACCCGGGTTTAGTTGAAAAGCACTTGAATGCACTTGGCATTAAGGCCGATGTAGTACGACTAGATGGTGCAGTTGAGAGCAGTGTTCGCCTCGGCGTTGCAGATCTCATTGCCGATGTTGTCAGCACGGGAAATACACTGCGTCAGGCTGGTCTAAAGATATTTGCAGATCCAATACTTGTCAGTGAAGCAGTCTTGATAACTCGCTCGGGTGTTGAGATTCCATCTGAGTTGGAAATTCTTATTCGTCGCCTACAAGGCGTAGTGACGGCTCGTAAATATGTTCTTCTTGATTACGATGTCAAAAAAGTTGACTCGCAAGCCGCTTGTGCGATCACACCAGGTTTAGAATCTCCAACAATCTCGCCGTTGCAAAACGTTGAATGGGTTGCCGTACGCGCGATGGTTTTGCGCAAAGATACCAATAGAGTTATGGATGAACTTTGGGCGATAGGTGCTCGTGGAATTTTGGTAACAGATATCCACGCCTGCCGACTCTAATTATGCGAGTCAGCTTCTTCAATCTCCTCACGAGCAATTCCTAATAAATATAGAACTGAATCCAGGTAGGGCGCGCTGACAGAACTATCTGCCGCTGCCTTTACCGCTGGTTTAGCATTGAACGCGATCCCAAGTCCTGCCATCGCAATCATGTCGAGATCATTTGCTCCATCACCGATAGCAATTGTTTGATCAATATTGATTTTCTCAATCGCTGCAAAATCCTTGAGTGCTTGAGCTTTAGCAGCGCGATCAATGATGGGGCCCACTACTTTTCCGCTGAGTTTTCCATCAATAATCTCAAGAGTATTTGCGCGATAGTGAGTTATATTGAGTTCTTTGAGTAGTGGATCAATAACATTGTGGAAACCACCAGAGACCACGCAGACAGTGTGGCCAAGACGTTGCAAAGTTCTAATCAAAGTACGGGCGCCAGGAGTCAGGACAATCTCCTTTTGAACTTGCTCGATTGCATCCTCACGAAGACCGGCCAGTAAAGCGACGCGAGCAATGAGTGCTTGTTCAAAGTCCAAATCTCCGCGCATGGCGGCATCCGTAATCTTCACAACTTCTGCATTCACCCCAGCTTTAGAGGCGAGTAATTCAATAACTTCTTGTTGAATCAAAGTTGAATCGACATCGAGGAGGACTAATTTCCTTGCATGCCTCATAAGGCCACCCGGTTGAACAGCAATATCTACACCTTGTTCTATAGCGACTCGCGCAAGGGATGATTTCAAAATCTTTGGATCTGCGCTAGATATGACGAATTCAATAGCAGTAACTGGATAAGAGGCAGTGCGCGAAATGGACTCGATATTGCCTCCCAGTTCACTAATTGTCTGGGCAACTTTTGCAACAGCAGATGGAAGCAACTTAGGAGAAAGAATTACGGCATGTACTAATCCTGTTTTGGCGGCTATAGAGGAGATTGGCGCGCTAGAAAAAGATGTTGCGATATCAACATCGAGAG
>CAIZHT010000172.1 GCA_903932885.1 uncultured Actinomycetes bacterium | reverse complement strand
GTTTCGGCCTCTGCCGTTGGCCCATATGTCAGTTTGTCTAACTTTGTAACACCATCGACTAAGGATGCAATTTCATCTCCGAAATCACTTCGCAACTGCTCAAGTGAGTAAGGCGTATCTTCGACAGTGTCATGGAGTAGGGCCGCGATAATTGTTGGTGGATTGAGCCCAAGTTCAGCGAGAATTTCAGCAACCGCAACTGGATGAGTAATGTACTGATCACCAGATTTACGTAACTGACCTTCGTGCGCTTGCTGGGCAATAAGGAAAGCACGCTCCACATTGTCTAGCGGAGCATTCGCATGGTTTTCTTTGAGTGCACTAAGAATCGGTGCAATCAAAGTATCCATTGAGTACACGTCCCTACTTGCGACCTTTTCGCTTAGGTTGATTACGTGGGCCGCGTCGCTGCGTCACAAGTGTTGAACCAGTAGAACCGGCTAACGCAGAAGATCCTTCAGTACTTGGCGCGGCTCCCCCGCGAGCATTGACTCGCTTTGCAAGTGCTTGCATTGCAGGTTCGCGCTCACGTAGAACAGCCAAGATTGGCGTTGCGATAAAGATTGAAGAATATGTACCAGTTGCTAGGCCGATAAAGAGTGCAAGTGATAAATCTTTGAGTGTTCCAGCGCCCAATAATCCGGCACCAACAAAGAGGATGGAACCTACTGGAATCAAGGCAATCAATGAAGTGTTGAAAGAGCGAACTAACGTTTGATTCACCGCAAGATTTGCTGCCTGTGAATATGTGCTCTTTGAAGTTGAAGTAATTGTTCGAGTGTTCTCTCGAACTTTATCGAATACAACAACTGTGTCATAAAGGGAATAGCCCAGGATAGTAAGGAATCCGATCACCGTTGCAGGTGTTACATCGAATCCAACGAGTGCATAAATTCCAACGGTAATAAAGACGTCGTGAACAACGGCAATGATTGCTGCGATTGCCATTTTCGGTTCAAATGCCATTGCGAGATAGAGCATCACAACAATGACAAAACCAATCAGACCATAGAGAGCTTTGCGAGTAATTTCTTTACCCCACGAAGGTCCGATAATTTGTGTATCAATCGAGGCTACCGAAACTCCAAGTTTGGTCGCAAGAGCATCCTCTAGAGCATTTGATTCAACAGTTGTAAGTGCACCTGTTTGAACGCGTATCTTCTCTGTTCCAATTTTTTGAATAATAGTCTCACCTGAAATTCCAGTTGATTCAACAGCAGCGCGAGCCTGCTCAACAGTGACACCCTGCTTTGTAACGATGTAGGAAGATCCACCCTTGAATTCAATACCGAGGTGTAGGCCTTGAATTGCGAGTGCACCGATAGACGCAATGATGAGAAGACCGGAAATCGCATACCAACGACGACGCTTGCCGATGAAATCAAATGATGTTTCACCGCGATAAAGACGTCCACCAATACCTGATAGTGATGACATTGTTATGCCTCCTTTGGCGCAGAGATTGTTCCAAGGCTCTTAGCCGAGAAACCTGACAGTGGATGACCTGAACTATAAAAATTCAACTTCGAGATCACAGTGGTAATTGGCTTTGTGAAGGCAAAGACAACAATGAGGTCAACAAGTGTTGTAAGACCTAGCGTAAAGGCAAAACCTCGAACTCCACCGACTGCAAAGAAGTAGAGCAATACAGCGGCGATCACAGATACGAAGTCAGCCACGAGAATTGTGCGTCGAGCACGCAACCATCCTGTCTCAACTGCTGTACGGAGTGAACGACCATCGCGAACTTCATCTCGAATACGTTCGAAGTAGACGATAAATGAGTCAGCAGTAATACCAATGGCAACGATGAGACCGGCAATACCCGCCAATGTCAGAGTAAATCCGATCCACTCACCAAGAAGGAGAATGAGTAGATAGACCAAGCCACCTGCAACAAATAGTGATCCAGCGGTTACGAGACCAAGCCCTCTGTAATAAAGGAGAGAATAGATAAGGACGAGAAGAAGTCCAAGAGCACCAGCCAACAAACCTGCTTGTAATTGATCAGCTCCCAGCGTTGGTGAAATCTGTTGAACTTCTCCGCGATCAAATGCAAGTGGAAGCGCTCCATACTTCAAAACATTTGCAAGATCTGCAGCCTCTACTTGAGTGAAGCTACCGGTGATTTGTGCATTACCTGAAGGAATAGGTTCGTTGATACGTGGTGCAGAAACTACTAATCCATCAAGAACAATTGCGACTTGATTCAGTGGTGTTGCAAGTGATGTGACGCGAGTTGTTAGCGCACCAAATGCTTTTGTTCCTTCATCATTGAAAGTAAGTGATACATACCAAATGCTTCCACCTTGTGTATCAAGGCCCGCAGATGCTTTAGAAACCTGGCGACCTAAAACTTCAGCAGGAGCCAAAATGTATTTACTTCCGCCTTCTCGACTACACGCAACTATGGCTTGATCGGCTGCGTCGCTACCTGTTCCTTTTCGGTTAGCTTCGAGAGAACAATCCAAATTAGCAAAACGCGCATTTACATCTGGTGCTATTCCAGCTACTGGAGTTGCTGCAGTTGCTGTATCTGAAAGATTTGGCACTCCTGAGGTTTCAGCAAGTACTTGTCTGAATCGAAGTTCAGCTGTCTGTCCAACTAGTTCAACAACGCGTCGCCCAGTATCTCCAGGAACAGAGATAACAATTTGACGATTTGTTCCACTACCTTGCGCTGCAACTTCGCTCTCAGCAACACCGAGTGAGTTCACGCGTTGGCGAATAATTGCAACCGCTTGATCAATCGCTTCATTAGTAACTTTTCCGGCTTCCCCTGGCGCAATACGTGGTTGAAGAGTCACGCTCGTTCCGCCTCGAAGGTCTAGACCTAAGCGAACTTGCGTTGCTCCTTGGATAAAGACTGCACCGAGTAGAGCGAAGAGAACGAGGGCCAGAATTGCCAGAGTGCGTCCTGGACGGCCAGTCGTCTTTACGGGTTTAGTAGTTGTAGACATAGGACGAGAGTCTAGGCATCAGGTGCAGGCGTGTCGAAAAGAGTCGCAATTCCCGCGGGTGGTGTTCGTCCTATATGGCTCCAGCCCAAGGCTGTTGCAATGCGTCCCCTTGGGGTTCTAGCCATAAATCCATTGCGAACCAGGAATGGTTCAGCAACTGATTCCACGGTCTCAACCTCTTCGCCCACTGCAATGGCCAGTGTCGATAGACCCACTGGTCCCCCATTGAATCGCTCGATGAGAGCAATAAGTACCGCCCGATCTAGTCGATCTAAACCGATTTCATCTACTTCATAAATTTCCAGCGCCTGTCTCGCATCGGCAAGAGTAATTGATGAACTTCCTTGAACTTGTGCGTAATCTCGAACGCGACGTAATAATCTATTTGCGATTCGAGGTGTTCCTCGGGAACGTCGCGCAATTTCACTTATAGCTTTTGTATCGATAGTGACACCTAATAGATTTGCACTTCTTACCAATACTCTTTCTAGCTCACTTTCTTGATAAAAATCTAGATGCGCAGTGAAACCGAAACGATCGCGTAGCGGACTTGGCAATAATCCAGCACGCGTTGTGGCGCCAACTAAAGTGAAATGCGGGAGTTGTAGTGGAATCGCTGTTGCGCCAGGTCCCTTGCCTACAACGACATCGACTCGAAAATCTTCCATTGCTAGATAGAGAAGTTCTTCTGCCGGCCTTGGTAAGCGATGAATTTCATCCAAAAAGAGAATTTCACCTTCGACGAGCGAAGAAAGAATCGCTGCTAAATCTCCTGCATGTGTTATCGCTGGACCGCTCGTAATACGAATAGGAGTGTCCATCTCGCTTGCAAGAATGAGCGCCAGAGTTGTTTTACCCAATCCAGGAGGACCTGATAATAAAATGTGATCAGCGCTTGACCCACGTTGGCGCGCAGCAGATAGAAGAACATCGATTTGTTCGCGCACACGTTCTTGGCCGATGAATTCCTTGAGATTTTTAGGACGCAGAGCATTTTCTACAACGGACTCTTCTCCCAATGACTGCGCAGCGACTAACCGCTCTTCGCTATTTTCCATTTGCAAGAGCTTTCTTGAGTAAATCACCCAGAGCGACATCGGCTGGATCAATACCTTCATTGTGCAATCGTGAAACCAAAGCACTGATTGCATTGTCGGAATCTTTTGGTGTGAAACCTAGTGAAACAAGTGCGCTCGTGAGTTGTTCGCGCCAAGCAGGTTGGTGATTCATCTGATTGGAATGTGCCCCCACACGAGTCATTTTGCCCTTGAGTTCGAGAATCATGCGCTGAGCGCCTTTTTTACCAATGCCGGGGACTTTCTCAATTACTCCAACATTTTCTTGAGCAATGGCGCGAGCAAGATCTTCAATCGAGAGCGAACCTAAAATTGAAAGGGCAACCTTTGGGCCTACTCCTGAAACAGTCTGCAAGAGTTCAAAGGTGTTCTTACTTTCTTCATCTAGAAAACCAAAAAGTGTCAGTGAATCCTCGCGCACAATCAGAGATGTATGCACAATGGCCGATGCACCTAAAGTAAGCGATGCACTTGTCGCACCGGTTACAAGAACTGAATAGCCAACACCTTGTACTTCGATTATTACTCGATCGCTATTTATTGCGCGAATCGTTCCATTGAGTAATGAAATCATCGCGCACGCAACTTACGTAATCGAGATTTTTCTGCTTCAAGTGCATGTGCAATCTTTGTATTCGCACTTCCTCGCCAGATATTACATATAGCAAGGGCTAAAGCATCGGTACTATCAACTGGTTTAGGAGCGCTCTCTAATTTCAAAATATGAACGACCATATCTGCAACTTGCTTCTTATTTGCTCGCCCTGAACCCGTAACTGCTGCTTTGACTTCACTTGGAGTGTGCATTACAACCGGTATCCCAGCTTTTGCTGCCAGAAGAAGTGCCACCCCTGCTGCTTGCCCAGTTCCCATAACAGTGCTCACATTGTGTTGAGAAAATACTCGCTCAATTGCGATTACATCAGGTGAATACATATTAATCCATTCGCCCAATTGGCTATCTAGGTCAAGAAGTCGCATCTCTAGTGCAATATCAGTCGGTGTCTTTATGACTCCAACACCAACGAGTGAGAGTTGCTTGCCAGTAGATCCCTCGACAATTCCAATACCGCAACGAGTAAGCCCTGGGTCAACTCCCAAAACCTTCATCCCAAACTCGCCATTACCTCATCAGATACATCGAAATTACTATAAACATTTTGTACATCGTCAAGTTCTTCAATCGCATCGATAAGTGCGAAAACCTTTGCAGCGCCCTCTGCATCCAGTGGAATTGAAAGGGATGGCAGGAATGATGAGTCAGCTGACTCATAATCAATTCCAGCGCCTTGTAGTGCGGTGCGAACTGCAACTATGTCACTGGCTTCACACACAACTTCAAGCGCTTCACCCATATCGTTTACTTCTTCAGCGCCAGCTTCAAGAACAGCTTCCAATACTTTGTCTTCAGTTACGCCGCCATTTTTTGAAACAATGATGACCCCTTTGCGATTGAAAAGGTATGAAACCGAACCAGGATCAGCCATATTTCCACCATTGCGAGTAACTGCTACACGTACTTCGGATGCTGCACGATTTCGATTATCCGATAAACACTCAATCATTATTGCAACGCCATTGGGGCCATAGCCCTCATACATAATTGTTTGCCAATCCGCTCCGCCAGATTCAAGACCCGCTCCGCGCTTTACTGCTCTTGAAATATTGTCGGCGGGCATGGATGCTTTTTTGGCTTTTGCAATTGCATCAAAGAGCGTCGGGTTTCCATCTACATCTGGGCCACCATTGCGCGAAGCAACTTCAATTCCCTTGATTAGCTTTGCGAAAGACTTTGCACGACGACCATCAGTAATGGCCTTTTTATGCTTGGTCGTAGCCCATTTGGAATGGCCTGACATGTAAACACCTCACTCGTTTTGAACTGGGCTTACTTTATCGCAAACTATCTGTGCCCACCCCGAACTAGGGCGGGACGTGCAATTTCCTCTATGAAATAGCGATGGATGCGATGATCCCCCGTTAGCTCAGGATGAAATGATGTTGCCAAAAGATTATCTCCGCGTACTGCCACTGGATGCGATTGACCATCGGGTGAAATCACAGTTGCAAGTACCGTTACATCTTTTCCAGTTTCTTCTACCCAGGGAGCGCGTATAAAAACCGCGTGAACCTTCTCGCTACTTCCGTCATCGAAATCAATATCGCTTTCAAAGGAATCTACTTGGCGGCCGAAGGCATTTCGGCGAACTGTAATATCTAATCCACCAAAAGTTTTCTGACCATCAACAGCATCCAAAACTCTATCGGCTAGAAGAATCATTCCTGCACAAGATCCATATACCGGCATACCTTCGCGAATGCGTGTACGAATTGGTTGTAGCAATTCATAGTGCTCTGCTAGCTGGGCAATAGTTGTTGATTCTCCCCCAGGAATTACTAGGGCATCAACGCTGTTGAGTTCTTCAATTCGACGTACGGTTATTGGATTTACACCGCAAGCAATGAGAGAACTAACATGTTCGCGAACATCACCTTGGAGTGCGAGTACGCCAACCTTCATTACGAATTATTACCAACCGCGCTCAGCAAGGCGGTGTGGTGCTGGCAGATCTGCAACATTGATACCGACCATTGCTTCTCCGAGACCACGAGAAACTTGAGCAAGCACCTTTGCATCATCAAAGAATGTTGTTGCCTTTACACATGCTGCTGCGCGTTGCGCTGGATTTCCTGACTTGAAAATTCCTGAACCAATAAACACTCCATCTGCACCCATGCTCATCATCAGCGCGGCATCTGCTGGAGTTGCAATCCCACCAGCTGTAAATAGAACAACTGGAAGTTTGCCGCTTGCTGCTACCTCTTTTACCAATTCGAATGGTGCCTGCATCTCTTTAGCAGCAACATAGAGTTCATCCTCGCGCATAGAAGAAAGTCGGCGAATTTCTCCACCAATTTTGCGCATATGTTGCATTGCATTTGAAACATCGCCTGTTCCAGCTTCACCCTTAGAACGGATCATCGCAGCGCCTTCATTGATGCGACGTAGAGCTTCACCGAGATTTGTTGCACCGCAAACAAAAGGAACTTTGAAATCCCACTTATCAATATGGTTTTCGTAATCTGCAGGTGTGAGAACTTCTGACTCATCGATGTAATCAACACCAAGGCTTTCCAAAATACGCGCTTCTACAAAATGGCCGATGCGAGCTTTTGCCATAACAGGGATAGAAACCGCTGCTTGAATTTTTTCGATCATGTCTGGATCAGACATACGAGCGACGCCACCTTCTGCGCGAATATCTGCAGGTACGCGCTCTAGTGCCATGACTGCAACAGCGCCAGCATCTTCGGCGATCTTTGCTTGCTCGGCATTGACGACATCCATGATGACGCCGCCTTTGAGCATCTCTGCCATTCCGCGCTTTACTCGACCTGTACCTGTTACCTGCGACATGTGACTGACTCCTTGTTAGAACTCTTGTAAGAGTTAGAGGGCAATCCTACTTTGTCGCGGGGGTAGGTGTCGCCTCGGATTTGAGTGTGAAAGTAGGCGCTTTATCGGTAAGTGCTATCCATATTTGACCCGGCGCGAACTTAATCTCTTCCCCATCGGGAGTGCTCCACTGAGTTCCACTCTCTGCTGTTGGCCTTGACCATAACGCTTGAAAGCTCTTGCCGTCACGTAAAACAAAACCTGTGCCAGATCCAATCGTTGCAGAAAATGGAGTCACTCCACCAACTTTGTCATAAAACTCTGAGGGAGTGATAAGCACATTTTGAATAACAAGAGTTGTCGGACCAAGTGTTTTTCCTGAATCAGCAAAATTTGGTCCACTTCTAGTACTGAGTAGCCATCGCTTCTCAATATCCGACCACGTTGCAGTGTAAGAATTTGCTGGCCAATTCATGACTACAGATGCAATTGCAGTTCCTGATTCTGGTGCATCGCCAAAATTCCAGCCCATATTTTTTGATACTGCAATTTCATATCCCTTCTCCGCCACTTTTTGCATGAGTAGATCTGCACGCAAAACCATTGCTGTTGGTGGGGTTCGAAGTGGGTCAGTTGTATAAATCGTTGCAGGCTGGCTCTGCGCGCCTAGATCTTGCAGATTTGCCGAAGAAATATATGGGCGTAATTTTGATTGTGCACCGCTGTAGGCAAAGACAACTCGACCATATTGTGACAACAGTTCTAAATCACTAATTCTCGCACTTCTCACTGGACCGATGCGATCTGGAATCTTTGATGAAAATACTGCAGCTAATCTGGTGAGTCCACCTTCAACTTGTTCGATATAGACAATGTCTGCATCCTCTAGACCAATTTGTGGACGCGCTGGCGGAGTGTCATCAATTTTCACAACCAAGACTGGACCATCAATTCCTGGTGCTCCAGTAATGCTATTTACTTGTACGGGTTCAATTATCTTTACCTTCTGCGCAAGTGAGATAAGCGATGGTTTCAGAGAATAAAAAACACTAGCGCCGATAACTGCTACAGACACGATTGATATAACGAGTTTTCTAAAGGACATCTGCTTCAAATTCATAAGTCACGGGAAGAGGCGCAGTACCTGCAAGCCTAAATATACGAATTACTTTTCTACTTCGAAGGTTGTGAGTGCTATTGACTGCATCAACGTGGAGCGCGATGGCTATTCGTATCTTGTCAGTGAGTGCAGATAATTCGGTAAGAAGTGCCTTCTCTGCAGCCCTCGCATTGCTTTGCCCATCAGCTAACAACAAACCCAAAGCGCCAGATAAGCCACTCTCGGCCTGAGACCTATATTCCATCGTCGCTTCACGTGCTTGATAGGAAGCGGCGGTAAGTAGTAATGATGATGCAGGGTCAGCAATCTCGCTATGCGCGATCTCTAATGCAATAGCTGCGCGACGCTGAAGAAGACCATCGAGATTTGCCCAACTCGTTTCGACGCGATGGTGCAGTCTGTCCAAACGGGTTGCTGAAAAACTCAAATACCAAAGGAAGATAAGAATTATTAGAAGTACTGCAAGCGTAGTTTTCACTTGTCATCCCCATCTCGCGTCAATAGGCGATTCCACGATCTGTGATCTTTTGCAAGGCCAACGCCTTCACTGCCAACAATAGACATCTCGTAAATACTAAAAATCTGCTGTGCAACAACTTCCCAATCAAAATTTTGAGCGTGCTCCTTGCCTGCAAGTGCAAGATCTTTTCGCTTTTGACCATCTCGTAGCAAATCAATTATTACTTTTGCTAACTGCGTTGCATTTTCAGATTCAAAGAGTGCACCAAACTCTCCGCCACCCAAAAGTGAATCAAAAGCGGGGATATCACTTGCGACCACAGTTGCGCCGCCAGCAAGTGCTTCTGCCAGAATAATTCCGAAAGATTCACCACCCGTATTCGGCGCAACATATATCGCAACAGATGCCATGAAATCTGCTTTTTCTTCCTCGGAGATGCGCCCTAAAAATTCGAATCGTGGAAGTAATTGTGGATCAATGCTTTTCTTTATCTCTTCGCTATCTCCTGGTCCTGCCACAAAAACTCGAACATCGGGTGCAAAGCGCGCAATTATCGGTAGCGCCTCCAGTAGAACTGCGAGACCTTTGCGTGGTTCTTCAAATCGCCCAATGAACCCAATTGTATTTCCTTGCCATTTTGCCTGCGGAGTTCCTTTTGCATATTTCTTTGCATAAATTCCATTAGGAATGACAACTGCATCGGTTTCCAAATGTTCCGTCAAGGTAGAACGAGCAGCCTCACTTACTGCAATACGGGCATTGAGTTTCTCTATAGCGGGCTCCAAAATAGGACCGATTGCAAAGATAATCTTCTGACGTTTTGCCGCAGCGTGGAAAGTTCCTACAAGTGGACCTTCTGCAGCCCAACAAGCGAGAAGCGATAGCGATGGAATCGCGGGTTCGTGTAGATGCAATAAATCAAAATCACCTTGTGTGATCCATTGACGAACACGCGCAAATGCAATGGGACCAAATAGAACGCGAGCAACAGCTCCGTTGTATGGAATAGCTATTGGTTTGCCTGCACTAATAACATATTCAGGAAGTGCATCTTCATCAATTGCTGGTGATAGCACTGAGACAGTGTGACCGGATGCAATAAGGAATTCTGCCAAGTCTCGGATATGTGCTTGTACTCCCCCAGGTGTATCCCAACTGTATGGACAGACAATTCCAATTTTGAGTTTTTTCGTCAGCATTATTCGCGTTCCCTAAAATCTCCGTCAATCCAGATGCGCTGCATCATGTGCCAATCATGCGGGTAGCGAGCTATGCCTTTGGCAAATAGATCCGCACTATTTTGCACAGTAGCCGCAACGCGTTCATTTTCAGTTCCTGTCATAGCAATAGGAACCAATTCGAAATCAATATGTATTCCCGCTTCGGTATATGAAATTCCTGCATAGATAAGCGGGACTCCTGTACGAATGGCAAGCAGAGCAGGACCTGCAGGCATGCGAGCAGGGCCATCAAAGAAAGTGACATTGATTCCACTTCGCGATAAATCCCGATCGGCAGCCAACGCAACTATGCCGCCCTGTCGAATTCTTTGCAGAAGTGTTGGGATTACGCGACCATCAATAGGAAGTGATTCCATGCCGAAAGCTTCTCTGTATGACATAAATTTCTTGAATAGCGCCTCTGGTTTTAGCCGTTCCGCGACTGTAACGATTCGAGCACCCTTGCTACAGAAATAGGCTGCTGCATGATCATAATTTCCTGCATGCGCAACTGTTACGACACCACCATTATTGGATGCGATTGCATCAAGTAATAAGTGCTCACTAGTAGCAGTGACTGTGCCTTGAATACGCTCCATTGACCAGTCTGGTAGACGAAATGTGTCACACCAATACCTAGCACTCGATCTCATAGACTTATAGAGAAGTAATTCCAAATCTAGCCCTGTTATATCTTTCTGTGTTCTGGCTAAATTAGAGCGCAATCTTTGTACACTTTTGCCGTTTCTCTTAGTTGCAATATCGGCAAGACGATAAGCATTGGCGTATACAAAGTTCTCTGGGAGCCAACGCAAAATTCTCCAGGCTCCGAAATAGAACCAGGCAGTAATACTTTGGATAATCATTTGGTGCTACGCCACACAATTAAAATGCGCTGCAGAACAGTTATAACCCCGAGAATGGCTAATAGCCACATTCCTCCTGCAAGAACATAAGGGATTCCAAGTCCACTAAAACCAATCGCACTCAACGCCAGTATTAATCTCTCGGTGCGCTCTGCTATTCCACCTGAACAATCAATTCCCATTGACTCCGCTCTTGCGCGGATATATGGGACCAACATTCCTGTTACTAATGTGAAGAGGATGACTGGAACGAGAGGGTCTTTGGTATCAATGAGAAAAAGAGTCACGCCAATAAGTACTGCTGCATCTGTAACACGATCAATAGTGGAATCTAAAAACCCACCCCATTTGCTACTTCCTTGCTGGGAAATCCGAGCCATGGTTCCGTCGAATAGATCACTGAGAGCAAAAAAACAGATGATGAGCGTTCCCCAAAAAAAATTCCCTCGGGGATAAAAATAGAAAGCAGAGGCAACTACTCCTGTAGCACCCGCCCACGTAACACCGTTGGGAGTGATCCCTATGCGCAGGGCTCCAGATGCGATGGGTGTAATCACCTTTGTCACCGCTGGTTTCAAAATTGCGCTAATCATCAAGTCCCATCGTAGGCTGAGCGCGTGCCAACTCCTAGTTCTCGCGTGAGAATCCATATCTATGGACACGAAAGCGCCGACCCACAGGAGGTCGCTCGCTTCTTCGGAGCAACGTTTACGGACGTTATCGAGTCAGAATCCGAACTCGCAATATTCGTAGTCGATCCATCGGCAGGCATCTCTCCCGAAACCATTTCTTTATGGCAAGGTCTCGATGATTTTCAGATTCCTCGCATGGTCGTCGTTACACATTTAGAGAATCAAGTTGCCGACTTCGACGACGCAGTAATGCTGGCATCTCGCGTCTTTGATCAAATTGTTACTCCGTATCTTGTCTTACATGATGATGCAGGATTTCCTTGCGCTCTAATATCGTTGGAAACTCTTGAGATTACTGATTACTCACATAAAGAACATGAAGTCACAATGAGCACTGAGGAACATCAAATTTTGGTAAGTGAGTTTCGGCAAGAGTATGTAGAACAGATTGCCTCATCCGGTGAAAACGCCTTTGCAGCTGGATTGCTATTTCCTGCAGTACCACTTTGGATTGAGAAAGAATTAGGCGTAAATATTATTCGTCAATACATTGACCAGATTGAAAAGGCGCTACCAAGCAGCAGCTAAATCAGATCGAGTTTGTGAAAGTAGTTGAGGCATAACTTTTGTTTTTCCAATAATCGGCATGAAATTTGCATCACCGCCCCATCGTGGAACAACATGTTGATGGATATGGTCGGCAACACCGGCGCCAGATATCGCACCCTGATTCATTCCTAGATTGAATCCATGCGCACCCGATACTGTGCGAATCGTGGTCATAGCGTGTGCTGTAAAGGCGCTCATCTCGTTTCGTTCGTCATCGCTGAGATCGGTGAGATCTGGAACATGCCGAAATGCGCATATAAGAAGATGTCCCGGGTTATATGGATAAAGATTCATTACTGCGTACACATGTGTACCACGCGCAACAATCAAGCCATCCTCATCACTGAGTTTAGGAATACGGCAAAAAGGACACTCAACATCATTGCCATCGAGTGGCCTGTTCTCTCCGCGCAAATAATCCAAACGGTGAGGTGCCCATAAACGCTGCCAGCCATCAGGCATACCTATGCCATCAATATTTTCACCCATTATCAAACCTGAATTCGGTCCTGCACTGCGCTTTGAATTTCCTTGATTGCTTGAGCTATTGGAATTCCATTCTTCTGTTCGCCATTGCGATAGCGGAATGAAACTGCTCCGGCACTTACATCTTCTTCCCCAGCGATAACCATAAATGGAATTTTCTGCATTTGCGCATTACGAACTTTCTTCTGCATGCGATCATCAGATGTATCGAGATCTACGCGAATACCTGCAGCTCGCATCTGCTTCATAACGCCATCAAGGTAATCATTGAAAGTATCTGCAACCGGAATACCAATTGCTTGAACAGGCGCTAACCAAGGTGGGAATGCTCCTGCATAGTGCTCTGTTAGAACGCCAAAGAATCGTTCAATAGAACCAAATAGTGCGCGGTGGATCATTACTGGTCGCTGACGAGTTGAATCATTTGCAACGTATTCGAGTTCAAAGCGTTGAGGTAATTGGAAATCAACTTGGATTGTAGACATCTGCCATGTTCGACCGATTGCATCTTTTGCCTGAACTGAAATCTTTGGCCCATAAAATGCAGCGCCACCTTCATCGAGAACTAATTCTAGATTCTGCTTTGTAGCAGCCAGACGAAGAGCCTCTGTGGCCTCAACCCATTCACTATCTTCACCCACGGACTTTTCTGGATTGCGAGTAGAGAGTTCAAGATAGAAATCTGTCAGACCGTAATCGCGTAGCAAATTGAGTACGAATGTCAGCAAGGAATCTAATTCACCTGGCATCTGTTCTTTCGTGCAGTAAATGTGGGCATCGTCTTGAGTAAAGCCACGAGCACGAGTAATTCCGTGCAGCACACCTGATTTTTCATAACGATAGACAGTGCCAAATTCAAAGAGTCGCAGAGGTAACTCACGATATGAACGTTGGCGTGATCTGTAAATCAAATTATGGAACGGGCAGTTCATAGGTTTCATGTAGTACTGCTGACCTGCGCGCTTTATCGTGCCATCGGCATGGTGTTCTTCATCCAAAATCATTGGCGGGTACATACCCTCTGAATACCAATCAAGGTGGCCAGAAGTTTCAAAGAGAGCCGCTTTAGTTATGTGCGGTGAGTAGACAAACTCATAACCTTCATCTTCGTGGCGCTTACGTGAGTAATCCTCCATGGCGCGTCGCACAATTCCACCCTTTGGATGAAATACGGCAAGACCAGAACCAATTTCCTCGGGGAACGAAAATAGATCTAGCTCAGTTCCGAGTCGTCTGTGATCACGCTTTTCGGCCTCTGCTAATAACTCCAAATATGCATTGAGTTCATCTTGTGAGGGCCATGCAGTTCCATAAATACGTTGCAGCATCGGATTCTTTTCTGATCCGCGCCAATACGCACCAGCACTTCGCATCAACTTGAATGCAGGAATATGTTTTGTGGATGGTAAGTGCGGTCCACGACAAAGATCGCTCCAGACAGGTTGTCCGTCGCGACCAAGATTGTCATAAATAGTGAGTTCGGTCCCGCCTACTTCAACACTTGCTTCTTCCCCTACGCCAGATTTCAAACCAATGAGTTCGCATTTGTACGGCTCTGATTTCAACTCTACAAGTGCATCTTTTTCAGTTGTAACACGACGCTTAAAACGTTGACCTTCTTTTACAATCTTTCGCATCGCGCTTTCGATTTTTTCTAAATCATCAGGATTGAAGGGTTTTTGTGGGTCAAAGTCATAATAAAAACCGTCTGTAATCGGTGGACCTATTCCTAGTTTTGTATCTGCGAAAACACTTTGCACCGCTTGCGCCATCACGTGCGCAGTTGAGTGTCGCAAAACGGCTAAACCTTGTGGTGAAGATATTGAAACACCATTGACAACATCGCCGTCATGCAGGTCAGTCCAGAGATCTCTGAGCTCTCCATTTATTGTGCAGACCACTATCTCTTTATTCTCAGCGAAGAGATGGGTGGGACGTTGCTCTGAATCAACGGATAGCGCAGCGCCATCTACGGTGATCGATATCAAGGGCATGTGCCTAACCTATCGAATGAGCGCACTTTGGCGCTTATGCCATTCCTGCGATAGATTTCGCTTCCTCGCGGACGTAGCGCAGTTGGTAGCGCGGAACCTTGCCAAGGTTCAGGTCGCCGGTTCGAACCCGGTCGTCCGCTCTGAATAAGCGCCGCTGTACTTGATATGAATTTCATATCGATACGGTGGCGCTCTTTCTATGGTCGGGTGGCCGAGAGGCGAGGCTCAGGACTGCAAATCCTGCTACACGGGTTCAAATCCCGTCCCGACCTCTAGTACAAAACGACACAAGAAATTGTGAGGGTGTGATGGAGCTAGAGAAATCAGAACGACCATGGGGTCGCTATGAAGTTCTGCAAGAAGGTGCACACCATAAAACAAAATGCATCTGGGTCTATCCAGGTAAGCGTTTGTCGTATCAACGTCATCAAAAACGTGCAGAGCATTGGTTTATTGTTTCCGGAAGCGCCGAGATAACTTTGAATGGCGTTGTCACAAAAAAAAGTGCAGGCGATTCAATAACGATTGCAATTGGCGATTTACATCGCATCGGAAACATTGGCGTTGATGATGTTATTTTTATTGAAGTACAAACCGGAACATACTTTGGAGAAGATGATATTGAGCGTATTGAGGACGATTTCGGACGCTAAATGATTTGAAATATCGTGGGGTATGATTTCCCCCAGCAAGGATCGTTGGCTCAGCGGTAGAGCACCACATTGACATTGTGGGGGTCACTGGTTCGATCCCAGTACGGTCCACGTAGAACGACTAACTATCTAGAAATACTTGAAGCCTTCGAAGCGTCTCTTCTAAATATGTCGGAATCAACTCTCGGTGTTCTTGATTATTGGTTTCATAGAGATAGTTGAGCAGCATGAGTCGCCTGTGAATGAGAAGCATCTCTAGATCTGCCTTTGTGTGCGGTGGTAAATGCCTTACTGATGTATATCCATTGAGCATGGCCTCATCTTGTTCCGGCGTATCCAAATAATATAGAGCTGTTGCAATATCTTGAATCGGCAAACCTATCCCGCTGTCATCAAAATCGAAAATAGAGAGTTGATTGTCATGCCATTTCATATTCCAGCCATGCAGATCGGCATGAATGATTTGAGGATTTTCCCGAGAATAAAGTGCATCGGTTCCAGCAGTAATTTTCTTGAATGCAGCAGAAATCAAATCCTTTTCCGTACCTTCTAATTTGCTCTTATCGCTGAGTAAGAAATCTTCTGTTTCCCAAAACGGATCTTGAAAGGATGGAAGCGCCGCACCACTTGGAAGAACAAAATCCTTCGATGACGCATGCATTCGCGCCATTGCCTGACCTAATGCATGTAACTGTTCCAAAGTCGGTTCGTCGCCAACTTCTTCGCCATCGAGCCACGAATAGAGAATGCAGTTGAGTTCTCGTCCGCTACGAGCATGCGCCACGGTGGTGACGTATTTTCCGGTTCTATTTGCTATCGGCCGTGGCGTAAGGATCCCATCCACATTTTCTAGAAATCTTACCCAAGCAACCTCCGCGCGGATATTTTCAGCACTTCGTGGAGAATTGATATTGATACGTAGAGCGTAATTCGTCGAGTCGGAAGCAGTAACCTTGAAGGTCGCGTTGTATTCATAATTTATGGATTCGATACTTTTGATCGAGAATTCATATGCTTCTAAAACATTAGAAGCAAAAATAGTTAGCTCTGATATCTGCTCTGATTCCGGCAATTCAAAAAAATTAGCGCTCACCAGATAATAATATCCAGGGTCATGAGGTATCGTCACTCCAATGATTGCATTTATTCCTGGCTTCTTAGCCGGCCTTTCCCTGATCATCGCAATAGGTGCTCAAAACGCATTTGTAATCAAACAAGGTCTGACGAAACAACATGTTTTCCTCACTGTTTCTATCTGCGCCATTTCAGATGCTCTACTCATTGCATTAGGTGCGGCTGGACTTGGCCAAATTCTTCAATCTCTTCCGACGCTGCTGGAATTTATTAGATGGTTCGGGGTCGCATATCTAACATGGTTCGGAATTAAGAGTGTTCGTTCCGTCTTCAAAAGCCAAGTGATGGGCTCTTCTGCAGGTGAATCGCCCAGCGCAAAAAAAGTTGCTACAACAGTCCTGGGTTTTACCTTCCTCAACCCTCATGTCTATTTGGATACAGTGATTTTGCTGGGAAGTATTTCGAATCAGTTCAAAGAAGATCGCTGGTTCTTCAGCCTTGGAGCCATGCTTGCAAGCCTCGTTTGGTTTACATCAATTGGATACGGGGCAAAAGCAATGTCTAGATTTATGTCAAAGCCAATATTCTGGAAAATTCTTGATTCAATAATTGCCTGCGTAATGTTTTCAATTGCTGGCTATCTGGCCTTTGCTACATTATGAAATAGTTACGGCCCGACCACCGAGATACCACTCGGTGAAATAGATATCACCCTTTGATGAAACAGTTATGCCGTGGGGGCTATTGAGCTTTCCTTCGAAAACATCCGGTGCGACTGAGTCTGTGCCAGATAATTTATTCGGCCAACCTTCGCGCGTATTCACATTTGAAGTTGGAATAATCGCGCGCACATCATCACTGAGATCAATTGCAAGAATTGCGCCAAAGAGGTCAGTGACAAGTAAGTCACTCCCCCGCACCGCTAGGGATGATGGGCTCGTCATAATTGGGGCACTCACTGAGCGAATGAAACTTCCATCCTCTTTGAAATAGAGAACC
>CAIZHT010000171.1 GCA_903932885.1 uncultured Actinomycetes bacterium | reverse complement strand
TGGAATTGTGTTGATGTTTGATGAATGCACTTCCGGATTTCGGCAGACTTTTGGTGGACTTCACAAAATGTACGGCGTAGAGCCAGACATGGCAATGTTCGGAAAAGCGTTGGGTAACGGATACGCGATCACCGCCGTGCTCGGCAAGCGTTCTGTTATGGAAGCTGCACAAAACACTTTCATCAGCAGCACATTCTGGACAGAACGGATTGGGCCGACTGCTGCTCTCGCAACACTTGACGTGATGGAGCAAACAAAATCTTGGGAAATCATCACCAAGATGGGCCAGTACATCACCGAACAGTGGAGCTCAATTGCAAAATCGACTGGAATTGCAATTAAAACGAGTGGCTTGCCAGCTCTTACTTCGTTTTCAGTTGACTCAAAATTCGCTCTTGAATACAAAACTTTGATCACGCAGGAAATGCTGAAAAAGTCGTACCTTGCTGGAACAAGCGTTTACGTAGCAACTGTTCACACAAAAGAAATCGTTGACCGTTTCTTTGCTGAACTCGAACCAGTTTTTGCATTGATTAGAGAATGTGAAGACGGCCGTGACGTCAAGTCACTTCTCGATGGGCCAACCTGTAGCTCCGGTTTTAAGCGTTTGAACTAGAGAGATTTTTTGGCCTCATTTTTTATCGCTACAGCCGAATCAAAATATTGGCCGCTTGAAGGAACACTGTTATTTGCAAACGGTTGGTTACTGCCCAATTCCGAAGCTCCGCTTGACAAGACAAATGTACAAATTTCGCTGACATTTGAAGAGAAGCGCGAGCTATTTGAGCTCACAAACACAATTTACGAATCATCTCTTGATGAAATAACAAGCACCCTTAATACCTATCACTCAACATCGAAATCCAAGAAATATTGGGAAATCATTGTTGGTATTTGGTTGCGAATGTTTATCGAATCTGTGGCAACACGAACCCTGATTGTGCAATCGATTTTGAACATTGATCGTGAATCCAAAATAGTTGTTTCGCCAGATTTGGTGTCAAGCAATGCTCCTCAATTGCTTCAAGGTTTTCAAGCAGATTTGAAAACAATTGCTTGGAACGCCAGCGTTTATAACAATATTTTTGAAATTCTCAACGGAAACCACCAACAAAACACCTCCGTAACAATCTCACGCGAGATGATTGCCCCACCTGTTCGTCAGAGGTTTGGTCCTAGTTATCTGTCTTCAACATATTTACCTCGACGACAGGAATTGCTTTTAGCGTTGAAACTGGGTTCCATCCCGCATCGTATTAAGCAAATCCAATTACCAGTTACTAAGAGTGACGAGAAAATCCGAGCTCTTAAGTTGAATACATCAAATGATGGGAACACAATTGAAAATGTCGTTAGCTCATTAGCGCTTCGATACATGCCGCACTCATACCTTGAAGGTTTTTCAATCTTGTTGGACCGAATTTCACATGAGTATCCGACGAAGCCACCTCGTTCAATATTCACCGCAAACCGCCATCTATACGATGATGCATTCAATATTTGGGTTGCAGAAATGACTGAGCAAGGCTCAAAATTAGTTTTGGCTCAACATGGCGGTCATTTCGGCACTTCTCGATTTGCATCATTTGCCGAGCGTCATGAACTTTCTGTGGCAGATCGGTACTTAACCTGGGGTTGGACATCCTCCCCCGTTTGCACCAGGGCTTTTGTACTTACACAAGCAGGTGTGCAACCGCGCAGGAAATCACGGGGAACCAACCTTGTTGTGGTTACCGATCACGTTTGGTCGCATCCGCGCTCATTTTTCCTAGATCTTGCTGAATCTGGAAACTACCTGCCATTTATGTCCAAGATTGTTCAATCATTGGACGATTCAGTTAGTTCAAATACGTTGCTTCGCATCCATCATGGGCATGATGAAACTGGGAGTCCGCAGGATGTTTGGTGGAAAGTTCATGCTCCAAACGTGAAGCAAGACAATGGCAAAGCCCCTTTTGCAACGTTGCTTCCAGATGCGAAATTGGTTCTTACCAGTCATAACGGAACAACATTTCCGGAAACCATCAGTGCCGGCATACCTACGGTCATTGCATGGGATGAGTCTTTCGTTACCTTGCGTCCAGAAGCAGAACAGGTATTTCAGTCATTGGAACAAGTTGGTGTTTTCCATCGCACCCCCGAATCAGCAGCAGCATTTATTAACTCCATTTGGGATGACGTCGATGGTTGGTGGAGCTCACCAGCAACACTCGAAGCCCGTAAGCATTTCACCGACCAATATGCACGAACGGTTTCACGCCCTGTTCGTTTCTTGGCCAAAGCATTGCAATTCTGACCAACTAAATATCAGATAGGTTGACCGTCGTGTCAAAAGTATTGATCACTACTTCTTCATTCAGTTTGGGCAATTTCGCACAGGCAAAGT
>CAIZHT010000170.1 GCA_903932885.1 uncultured Actinomycetes bacterium | reverse complement strand
TACATACTCTGCCAAGAAGAAGATTGCGAACTTCAGTGAAGAATATTCAGTATGGAAGCCACCGACGAGTTCGCCTTCGGCTTCTGCTAAATCGAATGGTGCGCGGTTTGTTTCGCCAACCATTGCGATGCAATAGATAACAAATGATGGGAATAGAACTACGGCGTACCACCACTGGCCTTGCGCTGCGACGATGTCAGATGTGGACATAGAACCTGAGTAAATAAACACGGTAACGAGTGAGAGTCCCATCGCGATTTCATATGAAATAACTTGAGCACTGGAGCGCAATCCGCCAAGTAGTGGGTATGTTGAACCGGATGCCCAACCAGCAAGAACAATTCCATAAACTCCAACTGATGCAATTGCCAATACATAGAGCACGCCAACTGGAATGTCGGTGAGTTGCATCGCTGTCGTGTGGCCAAAGAGGCTTACTTCACCTGTCATTGGGATTACAGCAAAGGCCATAAAGCATGTAGTTGCACTAATAATTGGAGCAAGAATGAAAACCACTTTGTCTGCAGCAGCAGGGATGAGATCTTCTTTGAGTGCAAGCTTCACGCCATCAGCAAGTGCTTGAATCAATCCGAATTTTCCAACACGGTTTGGACCAACGCGCTGCTGCATGCGAGCAACAATTCGACGCTCGCCCCATACGGACATAATTGTTAGAACAACACAAACAATAAATACAAGTGCTGCCTTTACAAGAATAATCCAACCTGGATCTGCGCCAATGAGTTCTGCTGTGGACTTCATGCCTTCGCCACCTTTACTACTGCTCCATGTGCAACGCCAAGTTGTGAAAGTAATTGAGAGCCTCGTGAATTACGCGGTGCCCACACTGCATCATCATGAATTTCTTCAACGAGTGCTGGCAAAGTTACTGAACCCTGTTGCGTTGAAATCGTTAGTCGATCTCCATCTTTTACACCTAATGCATCTGCGCGCTTTGGCGAGATAACTGCAACGGTACGCCTAGATGTAGCAGCGAGATTTTCTTCTCCTGCTTGCAATGTTCCGAGGTCAAGTAAGCGACGCCATGAGGTAATGATTGCTTCATCTGGTGAAAGTGATGGAGTTGCTGCAACTGAAACTTTATTGAGGGAACTCTTTGCGCCATCCCAGCGGCCAAGAGATGCAATCTCTTTAGCAGCTGCCGTAACTGTTGCAAGTGAAATAGTGCGACCCATTTCATCAGCAATCATTGAAAGTATGCGCAGATCGCTGCGGTTATGAGTATCTGCAACTGCTGCATCAAATTTACGTGGGCGACCTTCCCAGTTGAGGAATGATCCACTCTTTTCAGTCACTGCAGCAACTGGCAAAATAACATTTGCGCGCGCAGTTACAGCACTTGGTGCAATTTCAAGACTGACAACAAAAGCCTTATCGAGTGCAGCCAACATTTGAACACTGGCTTCATTATCAAGTGGATCAACACCGCCAACAACTAATGCTCCTATTGCGCCACTGTGTACTGCAGCAATAATTTCATTTGTGTTCTTCCCGTTCTCAGTTGGAAGGGACTGTGTTGACCACGCCGCTGCAATATCTACGCGGGCCGCTGCATCACTCACTGGTCGACCACCAGGTAATAGATTTCCAATTGCGCCAGCTTCTAGCGCGCCTCGCTCACCTGCTCGACGTGGAATCCATGCGATTTTCGCACCGCTTGATTGCGCAAGAGCTGCAACAGCGCTGAGTAATCCAGCACTCTCTGCTGCGCGCTCTCCAACAAGAATGAGTGATTTGTTTGTAAGAGTTTGTGAATTTAGAGCGCTTGCTTCAGCACCTGGTGCAACCTTTACAAATTCACCCTTGAGTTTTTCGACTCCGATTGAAAGTTTTGTTGCAATCGCTGTGACTTTGAGTGCGCGCTTACGGAATGCTTTATTGAGACGCAAGAAAACAATTGGAGATTCTTCTTCTGGCTCAAAGGCAACGAGTACGACTTGATCAGCAATATCAATATCGCGATATGTACTTGTTGACCCAACGACATGGGTTGCAAGGAATTCACGCTCTTCATCTGATGAAAGACGGGCACGGAAATCAATATCGTTTGTGCCAAGTGCTAAACGTGCAAACTTTGAATAACCATATGCATCTTCATATGTTGCACGTCCACCAACTAGGACTGCACTCTTATTTGCTGATAGTCCAGCAGCTGCTGCTGCAAGTGCTTCAGGCCAGGATGCTTCAACTAAAACACCATCGCTATTGCGCACCATTGGAGTAGTGAGGCGATCAAGTGCAGTTACATATTTGAATGCCCAACGACCTTTATCGCAGTTCCATTCTTCATTTACAGAGGCATCATCACCAGCAAGGCGGCGAAGAGTTTTTCCACGACGAACATCGGTTCGCATATCGCAACCAGATGCACAGTGCTCACATGCTGATGGTGTTGAAACTAAATCGAATGGACGTGCACGGAATCGGTATGAAGCACCGGTGAGTGCGCCTACGGGACAGATCTGAACTGCATTGCCAGAGAAATATGATTCAAATGGTTGATTCTCATAAATTCCTACTTGCTGCAATGCGCCTCGTTCATTCAATGTAATAAATGGATCACTCGCAATTTGCTCTGAGAAACGAGTACAACGAGCACAGAGAACGCAGCGTTCTCGGTCGAGTAATACCTGAGATGAAATATTGATTGGCTTTTGGAATGTGCGCTTTACGCCTTCAAATCGTGTCTCGCCTTGGCCATTGCTCATCGCTTGATTCTGTAATGGGCATTCGCCACCTTTATCGCACACTGGGCAATCAAGTGG
>CAIZHT010000169.1 GCA_903932885.1 uncultured Actinomycetes bacterium | reverse complement strand
GATTATGCACGAGCAATCTGGCTTATCAAGAAACCTGTTGTTGCCTCACTTCATGGGTGGGTCATTGGCGGCGGACTTGAAATGGCCTGTGCCTCAGATATCTGCGTAGCTTCCCCTGACGCAAAGTTTATGGCGGGTGAAATTCGATGGGGATGGCACGGTGGTTCAGGGCAGACACAATTACTCTCACACAGAGTAGGTCCCGGAAATGCTTCGCTCTTTCTCTTGCATGGTGAATCAGTACTTGCAGATTCCGCATTTCGCATGGGATTAGTCCAAGAGATTGTTCCAAGGGAAGAAGTTCTCAATCGTGCAATTGCGATTGCAGAATCGATTGCCGAGAAAGCCCCAATAGCGGCACAGATGACTAAGCACATGGTGCGCATGTCTCAGAGCATGCCGCTTGAAACCGCACTCCTTTATGAGAATGACTCATTCTCATATTGCATGACCACTGAAGATGCAGCCGAAGGACAGAAAGCTTTTGCAGAAAAACGTAAACCAGAATTCAAGGGACGGTAAATCAATGACTCAAGCACCAGCACTGCCATCGCGCGAGGAAAGAATCGCACTCCTAGAAAAAGTAGGGAAGTCACTTCTTGCAATGCCTTATAAGAGTTGGAACTTTGGAGACTCAACAGGTTTTGAGGGAATTTTAGAGACAGGGCGTTTACTCAAAGACCCAACTTATTTTGCCTTTGCAAATGGCTGGATTCGTGCCTGGGCAAGTCGACCAGAGCCATTTCGTCGCCTTGATTGCACTGCGCCAGGTGTAGCCATGGTTGAGGTCGCTCATGAGACTAAAGATAAGAGCATCATCGAGTCGCTGAATCTCTTGGCAACATATTTAATGAGTCGCACAAAAGATCGTGGAATTTATGACACATGGGAATCTCTCTGTTTGATTCCACCTTACGGTGGAGAAGAACTACCTAAGAATGAAGCCGAATGGCTTGCAAACCCACCAGGGGGAACATGCATTGACTGTCTCCACTTTGATCCACCATTTTTCACAGCTCTTGGCAAAGAGACTGGCAAGAAAGAGCTGATTGAGGTTGGTGTTGACCAAGCGCATGCATATATCGATGCTTTGCAAAAGGAGAACGGAATCTTTGATCACTTCTTTATGAATGGAGTCGAAGGAACATGGGCGCCAGGTTGGGGTCGAGGCCAAGGTTGGGCGCTGCTTGGCATGCTCGATGTGCTCAAAAATATTCCACTGGATCATCCTGGCCGAAAGAAAATTCAGGATGCTGCAACAAAACTGATCTATGCAATGATCAAGCTCCAGCGCGCAGATGGTCGTTGGTGGTGTGTTGTTGATAGTGAACGCTCAGGTGAAGAAGGATCAACGGCAGGTTTCATGGCAACCGGCTTTGCTCGGGCTATTAAACTTGGGATTGTTGACGAAGCGATTGTTAAACCAGCAATGATCAACGCTCTTGCTGGAGTAATTGCAGATACTGACGCTGCAGGAGAACTTCAAAATGTAACCGCTGCGGTGATGGCATCAACACGAAAGTCACATTATGAATTTACTCCGCGCGGATTTTCTGTTCCTTGGGGACAAGGGCCAGTAGCGCTTGCTATCTGTGAAACAGATTCACTTCTATGAAAACCAAAATAGCTCGCAATTTGCCAACTCAGATTGTGATCTCACTCGGTAATCAAATTGTTTCAGGAAAGATTGCCCCCGGATCTGTCATCACATCTGACGTGCTTGAAGCGCAGTTTGGCGTCAGTCGCACAGTTGTGCGTGAAGCCCTCAAAGTGCTTCATGACAAGGGTTTAACACGAGCGCGCACTAAAACGGGAACAATTGTCTTAGAGCGACATGAATGGAATCTATTAGATCCAGATGTTATCTCTTGGCTTCAAGCATCAGGTCTAGGACGCGAACTAGTACGTGACCTTGAAGAAGTACGTGCAAGTTACGAACCCTGGGTTGCACGTATTGCTGCAAAGCGACGTGGAAGCAAAGATATTTCAGCACTGACAAATTCGCTGAAGAAGATGACTGATGCCTTTTATCAAGAGGGACCACAATCTGATGCTATAGGTGAAGCAGATGCGGCATTTCACCAAGCTCTATTAGATGCGACGCAGAATGAATTGATGAAACGTATTGGCAAACTCTTCATTCCACTGTTAAAGATCAGAGATGACATGGTACGCCACGTAATTGATGATGGAGACTTCCTTGTTCAGCACCAGGCAGTTCTCGATGCAATTGTCGAAGAGGATGCCGACCTTGCAGAAGCGGCCATGAAAGCGCTTCTGAGCCAAGCTATTCAGGCTTCGACAGATGCTCGTAAGAAAGGCATAACAAAATGAGTACGTTTCCAGTGCTACCTGATGAGTTGCTCTATGTGCAGGAAGGAGCTGTTGCAACTATTAGCTTAAATCGTCCGGGCAAACTCAACACAATGACTCCTGCAATGGGTAAAGCTCTCATGCAGTTAGTAACCCACATCAATAGTGAGGATTCGATACGAGTAGTTGTTCTGACCGGAGTGGGAAGTAAAGCATTCTCTGCCGGAAGTGATGTCAAAGTTCTTGACGATTACGGATCTAATTGGCAACTGCGAAATCGTGTCGATTACGCACGCGGTATCTGGAAGATTCGCAAGCCGGTCATTTCCAAGATTAGGGGCTACTGCATCGGTGGCGGACTCGAAATGGCGCTCATGTCTGATATTCGTTATGCAACACCTGATTCCAAATTTGGTGCAGGCGAGATCAAACTTGGTTGGCATGGTGGTGCAGGAAATACCCAACTTCTTCCGCGAGTTATGTCTTCTGGTCGCGCACTGGAAATGTTGCTTACCGGCGACATGGTCACTGCAGAAGAAGCAGAAAACTGGGGGTTAGTCGACAGAGTCTTTGAAGATAGCGAGATAGATGCAAAAGTAGATGATCTTGCATCTCGTATCGCAGCCAATGCTCCCATTGCGTCCGAGCTAGCGAAACATCTTGTACGTGTCTCAATGTCAACTGCTATAGATATTGGACTTCAGTACGAGAACGACACATTTGCGTACTGCTTTACTACAGAAGATAGCGATGAAGGTCGTGCGGCCTTTGCTGAAAAACGAACCCCACAATTCAAAGGAAGATAGGAGAGTCACGAAATGGAAATACTCCCAGGAATACACCGAATCGAATGCCCTATAGGACCGCGCTACGTTGCGCTCTATGCAATTGTTGGCAAAGCAGAGATTTTGCTTGTTGATACAGGTTTTGATGCCTCAATCCGCGAAACGTTGGTGCCTTACTTTAAAGCTAATAATCTCTCTCTGAATAAAGTTCGCTATGCAATCAATACACACTCTGATTAT
The DNA here is from genome assembly GCA_903932885.1 of uncultured Actinomycetes bacterium. The sequence goes on along the minus strand of CAIZHT010000169.1, from coordinate 2,691 downwards.
GACCACACTGGAGGCAACGGGGCTGTAAAGGAACTCATGCCAAATGCGCTTATCTGTTGTGGTGAGCGAGATCGCCCGATGATTGAGAATTTACAGATCATGATTGATGATCGTTATAACGAGTTTGCTCATGATCACGATTTTGCCGAGTCGCAGGAAGCCGTTGATTTCATTCGTACCGTTGCTTTTGAAACAAAGATTGATATTGGTTTTGCAGGCAATGAACGCATTGACCTAGGTGGCCGTATGGTTGAAATACTCCACACGCCTGGACACTCATGGGGACATATATCCGTGCTCGATGAAGAAACCGGCGCAGTGATCATCGGAGATGCAGTTCTAGGAGAGTCAGTCCTTCTAGCAGATGGCGCTCCAGCTTTCCCGCCAACCTATAGATTCGTTGAGGCCTACCGCTCATCTATTCGATTGCTAAAAGCTTACAAACCAAGTGAAGTTCTCACTTCTCATTACCCACGCTATAAAGGTCAGTTAGGTCTTGATTTCCTTGATCTATCACTTGCATATACAGATCGAATTGAGAAAATTTCTTTTGAGACAATTCAAGCAGCTGCTAAACCAATTACCATGTTGGAGTTGATTGAGATAGCCCACGATCGAATGGGACCGTGGCCAGATCCTGTCTATAAGTACTTGGTATATCCAGTTCTTGGACATCTTGAAGTGCTTGAGTCCTATGGAAAAATTAAGAGAGGCAAGAACGCGGCAGGGATAGATACCTTCAGTATTTAACTGAAATCGTCTAATTTGTGTTTACGATTTTAAAAGCTTCAGCAATACGACCTTCTGGTAATCCGCCAAGGCCTGCATTGCGCTGACCCCATTCGCGGAGCATGTTTTCAAGCTCTGTATTGTGAGCAGTCTGCGATGCATGTTCTTTAAGCGTCTTGACCTTTATATCGAAGGTAGAAGTGATATCTACAAAGTGGTCTGGATGGGCATGGCCCTGCATCCACACTTCCTTTACCTTCCAAGGTTGCAACCCTTCAACGTCTAACAAATCTGTAAATGCATATGGGTTACGTGCATCAGGATAGACAGCCTGAATTGTCGCTTCACCTGCAGCTAAGTGATCTGGATGGCTTGCACCGATGCGCTCCCAGTTACGTTCAGGAGATTGGCAGACAATGCGATCTGGCTGCACACGTCGAATCTGGCGGACAATATCCTTGCGAAGAGCGATAGTTGCTTCGAGATGGCCATCTACATAATTTAGGAAAGTCACATCAGATATACCCAGGACAGCGCATGCTGCACGTTGTTCGCGTTGGCGAACTGCAGGCATTTCCTCCTTGGAGTATTCAGATTCTTCGCCGCCTTGATCGCCATTTGTGCAGAGTACATAAGAGACTTCAATGCCCTTCTGAACCCACTGAGCAATAGTTCCGGATGCACCGAAATCTGAATCATCTGGGTGAGCATTGACGACTAATACGCGCTTGATCTCTGAATCTGCTAACGGCTCCACAATGCAACTTTCTCTACGTGTGGGTGAATCCTAATAGACTCCCCGCCATGAGTGCGACCGACCCATTGCTTGACGGACTTAATCCGCAGCAACAGAAGGCTGTCTCTCATGCCGGAACACCTCTCTTAGTAGTTGCAGGTGCTGGTTCTGGAAAGACTCGAGTTCTTACTCGAAGGATTGCCTACATTATGGCGCGACGAGAAGTTCGTCCCTATGAAATTCTCGCAATTACCTTTACCAATAAGGCTGCTGGCGAGATGAAGGAACGCGTCACAGAACTTGTTGGTCCCATCGCAAAATCAATGTGGGTCTCAACTTTTCACTCATCATGTGTGCGCATGCTGCGACAAGAGGTAGAGCGTCTTGGTTACAGCAGCACCTTCAGCATCTATGACTCAGCTGATTCACAGAAGCTCATCTCGCGAGTGATGGAGACTCTCAATCTAGATCCAAAGCGCTACCCAGCCCGTCAATTCCAGAACTTGATTTCTAATGCGAAGAATGAGCTACAAACTCCCTACGAGTATTTATCTGCTGCCACTAATCAATTTGAAACGATTGTTGCCGATGTCTACACCTTGTATGAAAAGCGCTTGCAGCAAGCCAATGCGATGGATTTTGATGATCTGATTATGAAGACGGTGCAGGTCTTACAGAAGTTCCCTGAAGCAAAGGCTCGCTTTAGATCGCGCTTTCGCCATATCTTGGTCGATGAATATCAAGATACCAACCATGCTCAGTATGTCTTGATTAAAGAGCTCACAGGCGTTGAAGGCGACGGCTTCCCATTAGCTGAACTCTGTGTAGTAGGTGATGCTGACCAATCAATCTATGGTTTCCGTGGTGCAACTATTCGCAATATTCTGCAATTCGAAGTCGATTATCCAAACGCTTCCACTGTCTTACTTGAGCAGAATTACCGCTCAACCCAAAATATTCTCAACGCTGCAAATGCAGTAATTACCAAGAATGAATCACGTAAAGAGAAGAACCTCTGGTCTGATGCCGGATCCGGTGCACCGCTAACTGGATATGTTGCAGAATCTGAGTACGACGAGGCAGAATTTATTAAGAGTGAGATTCGTTCACTTCAAGATATGGGCCACTCAAACCCAGGTGATACCGCCGTCTTCTATCGCACCAATGCACAGTCTCGAATCTTTGAAGAAATCTTTATGCGTGCTGCTATTCCTTACAAAGTTGTT
>CAIZHT010000168.1 GCA_903932885.1 uncultured Actinomycetes bacterium | reverse complement strand
TGCGCTACGAATTTTTCCAATTGTTTTTTCATATTTGACTAGGTCATAACCTCCAGAAATAACTCTTTCGTATACTTTGAGTGCGCCATCGCTAAATATTTCTTGTGCCCAAAAAGTGGTTCCACCTTCGATGCTGGCAAAAAGTATTGCCCTGGCTTCCCGTTCGTTCACTTTTGGCTACCTTCTCGCAATTGGTATGCCTGTTCGACATCACTTCGGTTTGGTCGGCTATGACCGGAAAGATCTGCCAATGTCCATGCGACTCGTGAAATTTTATGTAGACCGCGAGCGGTAATGCGCTCTTTATCCAATTCATCATGGAGAAAATTCATTGCATCGCGATCTAATTGAAAAGTCGTTCTTAGGGCACGAGTTGGGATTTGAGAATTGAGTTGCCAAGGTAGCCCTTCAAAACGTTCAGCGGCAATTACTCGCGCAGCAATCACTCGCTCTCGAATTACAGCACTTGATTCACCTAGAGAATTTCGTGCCATATCAACCCGGCCCACTGGGTCGATGTGAACTTTCAAATCAATGCGATCTAAAAGAGGACCAGATAATTTGCCGAGATAGCGACGAACCTGAACTGAGGTACATGTGCATGAGAGTCCGCGTCCTGAAAACTTTCCACATGGACAAGGATTAGCAGCAAGAACCAATAGAAATCGCGCAGGCAAAGTTAGATTTCCACTATTGCGTGCAATTGTAATTGTTCCTGATTCCAATGGTTGTCGCAGTGAATCTAGAACACCATTTCCGCACTCGGGTGCTTCATCAATGAAAAGAACTCCATGGTGTGCAAGTGAACATGCACCTGGTTTGATTGCATGCGCTCCACCGCCCACCATCGCTATACGCGTAGCTGTGTGATGCGGGGCGACGATCGGTGCAATAAGTGAGAGTGGAGATCGATCAGTAAGTGTTCCTGCAATTGAATGTACTGATGTCACTTCTAGTGCTTGCGATAATCGAAGCGCGGGCATAATTGTTGGAATTCGCTCAGCAATCATTGTCTTGCCAGCACCTGGTGGGCCGATGAGTAATAAGTGATGTCCCCCGGTCGCTGCAATCTCAGCAGCAATGCGACCTTGGGGCTGACCTGCAACATCACAAAAATCCAATAAAGGTGAGCTCTCTTGCCACTGCAAATCTATTTCTAGCGCTTCGCTTCGCTCACCTGTGCGAATCCAATGCAGCACATCGCGAAGATGCGGCATTGCAATGATATTCATCTGAGTCATGAGCGCCGCTTCTTGGGCATTCGCTGAAGGAACTATCGCTGTTGTAAATCCTGATTCATATGCAGCGATGAGTGATGGCAATACTCCGCGAACTGATCGCAAGGCACCATCGAGTCCGAGCTCTCCTAAAAATATCATGTTAGTAAGTCGTTCTTCTGGCAAGGCAACGCTTGCACTCACTATTGCGATACAGATTGCTAAATCAAAACTTGAACCACTTTTAGGTAGCCATGCCGGGGAAAGCGAGACAGTAACTTTGCGATGCGGCCAGACCTCCCCACAATTTACGAGTGCTGCACGTATTCGATCACGGGATTCAGAGAGTGCGGTATCAGGCAAACCTAAAAGCGTGTACGAAGGGATTCCATCTGCAATATCAACTTCAACAGTGACTACATTTCCAGAAATTCCTTGTAGCGAAACAGCCAATGTCGAGGCAAGACTCATAAAAGGTTTGCTCGATATTCAATCGTGTGAGTTGAATCTTCGGCAATGAGAACTGCAGCACCATCGATTTGATAGTCGCAACCGAAGCATTTATGAGTAGCTAGCCACGCTAGTGCCAAGCGTTGAAGTCGATGTGCTTTCTCGTTGTTGATAGCTTCGAGCGGATGGCCAAAGGCTAGTGATCTCCGAGTCTTTACTTCAACAAATGTGAAGACTCCATTAGGAGCGAGTGCAACGATATCAATTTCGCCTTCACGTACTCGCCAATTTTTCTCGATTATTTCGTAACCGCGCTGGGTAAGAAATCTAGCGATTATTTCTTCGCCAAAGGCTCCGGTTACTTTATTGTTTTTACTCTTTGAATTCTTCTCATCTGTCGGCATAAGAGGAGCAGATTAGAATTATCTGAATACGGATT
>CAIZHT010000167.1 GCA_903932885.1 uncultured Actinomycetes bacterium | reverse complement strand
CTGTCTTTGAAATTGCACCTGATAGGAATGGCTGGCATGCAGCCATCATGCGTACGTGGCCCATCGGAGCAATTGAACGCGCACCAAGTGCACAGTCAAATACTTCATAGTGCTCTGTCTTAAGTCCTGGAGCATCAATGACGTGACCATTTGCAGCGATAAATTCAACAATCGCTTCGACGGTCTCTTCTGTGTATCCAAGCTTACGAAGTGCTTGTGGAACTGTCTGGTTAACGATCTGCATAGATCCGCCACCGACAAGCTTCTTGAACTTAACGAGTGAGAAGTCTGGCTCGATACCTGTTGTATCGCAATCCATCATCAGACCAATTGTTCCTGTAGGTGCAAGAACTGAGATCTGCGCATTGCGCCATCCGTTCTTATCGCCTGTTGCAAGGCATGCATCCCACGCCTTATTTGCTTCATTCCATACATCGATATCGAGTGTGGTCTCCTGCTTTGCAGCAGATGAAGCAGCAGCGTGCTTGCGCATGACGCGTGCGTGTGGCTTCGCGTTCTGTGCAAAACCTGCATATGGCCCGACGATTCCCGCTAATTCAGCTGAACGCTTATATGTCGTTCCGGTGAGAAGTGAAGTGATTGCACCAGCTAGGGCGCGGCCACCTTCTGAATCGTAAGCAAGACCTGATGCCATAAGAAGTGCACCAAGGTTTGCATATCCGATTCCGAGCTGACGGAAGGCACGAGTTGTGTCACCAATCGCCTCGGTTGGGAAATCTGCGAAACAGATTGAGATATCCATCGCGGTGATGATCAAGTCTGATGCCTTTGCAAATGTCTTTGCATCGAATGAACCATCTGCCTTGAGGAACTTCATCAAGTTAAGTGAAGCCAAGTTACATGATGAGTTATCAAGTGACATGTACTCAGAGCAAGGGTTTGACGCATTGATGCGACCTGACTCTGGGTTTGTGTGCCAATCATTGATGGTGTCATCAAACTGAACACCAGGATCGGCACATGCCCATGCAGCTTGTGCAATCTTTGTAAACAAGGCACGTGCATCAACTGTTTCAATAACTTCGCCAGTTGAACGAGCTGTTAAACCAAACTGCTCTCCCTTTTCAACTGCCTGCATGAACTTGTCTGATAGTCGGACAGAGTTGTTTGCATTCTGGTACTGAACAGAGATAATGTCTTTTCCACCAAGGTCCATGTCAAAGCCAGCATCGCGTAGTGCGCGAATCTTGTCCTCTTCGTTGACCTTTGTCTCAATAAACTCTTCGATATCTGGGTGATCAACATCTAGAACAACCATCTTTGCTGCGCGGCGTGTAGCACCACCTGATTTGATTGTTCCTGCAGATGCATCAGCACCACGCATAAATGACACTGGACCAGATGCTGTTCCGCCGGACTTTAGAAGCTCCTTTGAAGAACGGATGCGGGAGAGGTTAAGACCTGCTCCTGAGCCGCCCTTGAAGATCATTCCTTCTTCGCGGTACCAGTTAAGAATGCTGTCCATAGTGTCATCAACTGACAAGATGAAACATGCAGATACTTGCTGTGGCTGGTTTGTTCCAACGTTGAACCACACTGGTGAGTTGAAGGAGAAGATCTGGTGCATCAGCATGTGTGTTAGTTCGTGTTCAAAAATTTCTGCATCGTTATCAGTTGCAAAGTAACCGTGCTCTTTGCCCGCCTTTGTGTATGTCAACACAACGCGATCGATAACCTGCTTCAAAGACCATTCGCGATTTTCAGCACCGAGTGCGCCGCGGAAGTACTTTGTTGTAACGATGGTTG
>CAIZHT010000166.1 GCA_903932885.1 uncultured Actinomycetes bacterium | reverse complement strand
GGCGGATTCAATGCGCGCGCTATTTATTACCGAAATGCTGATATCGAATTTAGTTTGAAATTGCGTCACGCAGGTGGTCGTCTATTACAAATGGAACTTCCGCTTGAGCAAGGTCGCCATCATGGTTATCACGATGCTGATCCCGAATATCGCGAGCTTCAGTCAAAGAAGAATTACGACCGTATCCTCGAACGATTCAGAGGTAAAAGCGCAATTTTGTCCCCACGTCGGTAACCTTTATTCATGGCCGATCTCTCCGACTACACCAGCTTGCGCGTTGGTGGACCTGCAAAGAAATTTGTAGAAGTCTCTAGCGAAGCCGAAATTATTGCTGCAATTGAGGCAGCGGGGGACTCACCTATTTTGATTATGGGTGGGGGCACAAATATTTTGGTTAGCGATAGCGGTTTTGAAGGAACAGTTATTCATATTTCAAATAACTCACTCAGAAGCGAAGTTGATGCGTGTAGTGGTGCAACCCTGACTATTGGTGCTGGTGAAAACTGGGATGAATTTGTCGCAATGACTATCGAGCGCGGCTTTGCGGGACTTGAAAGTTTGAGCGGGATTCCAGGAACTATTGGCGCTTCCCCAATACAAAATATTGGTGCATATGGTCATGAAGTTGCTGAATACATTACTCGCGTGCGCACCTACGATCGCGTTGCTAAGGGACTCAAAACTTTTACAAATTCGCAATGTGAATTCTCATACCGCAACTCACATTTCAAAGCCCACCCTGGTCGCTATGTTGTTCTTGATGTTCAATTCCAATTGCGTTTGGGCGAAATGACAACACCGATTATGTATGCAGAACTTGCAGCGAAACTTGGCATTGCAGTGGGAGATAAGGCATCTGTCATTGCAACTCGAGCTGCAGTATTAGAACTACGTGGAATGAAAGGAATGCTTCTTTCCACAACTGATCATGACTCATGGTCTGCAGGTTCATTTTTTACAAACCCAATTGTTAGCAAAGAGATTGCCGACTCACTTCCCGCCGATGCACCGCGTTGGCCAACGCAAGATGGGAAAGTAAAGACCTCTGCTGCATGGTTGATTGAACACTCTGGGATTCACAAAGGCGATGAAATAGGTGGAGCGCGTATTTCAACAAAGCACGTTCTAGCGTTGACTAATTCTGGAACCGCAACAGCATCAGATATCGCAGCTCTTGCAACACGTGCGCGCGATCATGTACAGGAAAAGTTTGGAATCACACTCGTTTCAGAAGTAAATCTGATTGGTCTCGAGATTTAGCTTTCAGTGAGAAGTGCTTTGATACGCCCGATTCCTTCAACAATATCTGCATCACTTGTTGCATATGAGAATCGCAAATAACCAGAAGGTCCAAATGCTTCACCTGGAACTGCTGCAACTTCCACCTCTTCTAAGATAAGTGTTGCAAGTTCTGCAGAAGTCTTTGGAGTTTTACCGCGAATAGTTTTACCAAGTACACCCTTAACTGATGGATATACATAAAAAGCACCAGTTGGAGTTGGGCAAACAAAGCCAGGTATTTCGTTGAGTAAATCAACAATGAGTTTGCGACGACGGTTGAACGCCTCACCCATTGCATGTACTGCAGAGAGATCACCAGTGAGGGCGGCAATTGCTGCGCGCTGTGCAACGTTATTTACATTAGATGACAGGTGTGATTGCAAATTTGTTGCTGCCTTGATCGCATCCTTTGGCCCGATCATCCAGCCAACACGCCAACCAGTCATTGCATAAGTCTTTGCAACACCATTGATGATGATGCAGGTGTCAGCAAGTTCTGGAACTAGTACTGGCATAGAAGGTGCTGTAGCGCCGTCATAGAGTAAGTGCTCATAAATTTCGTCAGAGATTACCCAGATATTGTTTTTCACTGCCCACTGTCCAATTGCTTTGACTTGTTCTGGTGAATAAACAGAGCCTGTTGGATTCGATGGTGAACAGAAAAGCAGCGCTTTTGTCTTTGGAGTACGAGCAGCTTCCAATTGTTCAACAGTTACTAAATAATTTTGTGATTCATCTGCAAATACTTCAACAGATTTTCCACCAGCAAGTTGCACGCACTCTGGATAAGTCGTCCAATATGGTGATGGAAGAAGAACCTCATCACCTGGATTGATAATCGTTGCAAATGCTTGGTACACCGCTTGTTTGCCACCATTTGTTACAAGTACTTGATCTGCTGTAATTACATACTTTGAATCACGAAGTGTTTTTGCAACAATTGCTTCGCGCATTTCAGGCAAACCTGCTGCAGGTGTGTAACGATGGTTTGCAACAACTTTGGTTGCAGCAGCAGCGGCTTCAACAATGTAATCAGGTGTTGGAAAATCTGGTTCACCAGCGCCGAATCCAATGACAGGACGGCCTGCAGCTTTGAGCGCTTTCGCTTTTGCATCAACGGCTAATGTGGCTGATTCAGCGATTGCGGAAATACGTGTGGAAATTCTGCTCATGGCCCAAGTCTGCCCTATGCGTGAGCAGATTTGAGCGCGAGTTTTACCTACCCCCCATTCACCCTCTACACTTCGACGCTCACGAGGATTTGATTATTCCTATGGTTTCGTCATGCCCTCGTGTTTAGGGCAGTAGCTCAATTGGCTAGAGTTGCCGTCTCCAAAGCGGCCGGTTGGGGGTTCGAGTCCCTCCTGCCCTGCAAGAAGTTTTATTCATGAAGTACGAAGTTCGGAAAGGATTGACGATGACAGAGTCAACAGAGCAAGTTGCCGAGAAGCTCGGTTTTTTTGCGCGCGTTGGACTTTTCTATCGCCAAATAGTCAACGAACTTCGCAAAGTTGTATGGCCAACTCGTAAGCAGTTGACCACATACACAGCCGTTGTTTTAGTTTTCGTTTCATTCATTATCGCCGTTGTCTCGTTGCTCGATCTTGTACTTACAAAGATCGTCTTCTGGGTATTTGGATAAGAAGGGGCGGACATGAGCGACGAACAATCAATTGATACACCAGCACCAGATGCTTTTGAAGCCCAACTTGCTGCAAATGCAACTGAGGTTGCTTCAGAATCTGTAGTTGAAGAGGTAATTGTTGAAGATTCTTCAGCAGTTGCTACCGATGACCTTGCGCTCGCATCCGATGAAGATGGCGACATTGAATCTGAAGAGAATGATCCCAATGCAGAATTTCGTCGCACATTGCGCACAGCTCTTGGCGATTGGTACGTAGTCCATTCATATGCAGGGTACGAGAAGAAAGTAAAGGGAAACCTTCACAACCGTATCGCTTCATTGAATATGGAAGATTTTATTTTCCAGATTGAAGTTCCAGAAGAAGAAGTAACAGAGATCAAGAATGGTCAGCGCAAGCAAGTAAAGCGCAATATCTATCCTGGTTATGTTCTTGTTCGCATGGATCTCACTGATGAATCATGGTCTGCAGTTCGCAACACTCCTGGAGTTACAGGATTCGTTGGCAACGCACACCACCCAAGTCCATTGAGCATGGATGAAGTAGAAAAGATTTTGGCACCACGTCCAGTCAAGAAATCAGATAAGCCAGAAATTCGCGTCGTTGATTTCTCAGTTGGAGAATCAGTAACTGTGATGGATGGCCCTTTTGCAACGCTTCCAGCATCGATTTCAGAGATCATGCCAGAGCAAGCAAAGCTCAAGGTTCTCGTTTCAATCTTCGGACGCGAAACTCCAGTAGAACTTTCATTTGCACAAGTACAGAAGATCTAACTCAGAGATTTATAAACAGGAATAGAAAAGGAATAGAAAAATGGCACCAAAGAAGAAGGCAACCGGATTCATCAAGTTGCAGATCCAAGCTGGCGCAGCAACACCTGCACCACCAGTAGGTCCTGCGCTCGGTCAACATGGTGTCAACATCATGGAATTCGTCAAGGCATATAACGCTGCGACTGAATCACAAAAGGGCCAGATCATTCCTGTAGAGATCACTGTCTATGAAGATCGCTCATTTACTTTCATCACCAAGACACCTCCTGCATCACGTTTGATCTTGAAGGCTGCTGGCGTTGAAAAGGGTTCAGCAGTTCCTCACAAGACAAAGGTTGCCAACATCACGATGGCGCAGGTCCAAGAGATTGCAAAGACAAAGATGGCAGACCTCAATGCAAATGACATTGATGCAGCTAGCTTGATCATTGCAGGTACTGCTCGCTCAATGGGAATCACAGTTTCCAACTAAATAGAAGTCTTTTTCTCACCCCGAGAAAAAGATGTGGGAGAACCGCGCTGGTTCGCTAACCACAACCCTTATAAGAAAAGGAACGAAATGAAGCGCTCAAAGAAATATGTTGCTGCGGCAGCTAAGGTTGAAAAAGACCATCTATACACTCCATTGCAAGCAGTAACACTTGCAAAAGAGACATCAACAACTAAGTACGATTCAACTGTTGAAGTTGCGTTGCTACTTGGCGTAGATCCAAAGAAGGCTGATCAAGCAATTCGCTCAACAGTTAACTTGCCACATGGCACAGGAAAGACTGCACGCGTTTTGGTATTCGCAAATGGCGAGCGCGCTGAAGAAGCACGCGCAGCTGGCGCCGATATTGTCGGCGGAGACGAACTCATTGATGAAGTTTCAAAGGGACGTCTTGATTACGATGCAGTTGTTTCAACACCAGATTTGATGGGAAAAGTTGGTCGTCTCGGTAAGGTTCTAGGACCTCGCGGATTGATGCCAAACCCAAAGACAGGCACAGTGACAACAGATGTTGCTAAGGCCGTCAATGACATCAAGGGTGGAAAGATTGAATTCCGCGTTGATAAGAATTCAAACCTTCACTTCATCATCGGTAAGGCATCATTTACCGCAGATCAACTCGCAGAGAACTATGCAGCTGCACTCGATGAAATTCACCGTGCAAAGCCAAACTCTTCAAAGGGTCGCTACATTCAAAAGGCAGTTGTTTCAACAACGATGGGGCCTGGCATCATGGTTGATCCAAACCTCATTCGTGAGCCATCCGCTAACTAAAACCTAAATAAAAACCCCTCTTCGGGAACCTGCTCCTTCGGCGGGCTTGGACT
>CAIZHT010000165.1 GCA_903932885.1 uncultured Actinomycetes bacterium | reverse complement strand
TCCAATCTTGTTCCAGGCAAGCCAGTTCTGCTTGAAAAGAATGGCGTATCAGTATGTGTCACTCGCATAGGCGATGAAGTCTTTGCAATCAATGATGTTTGTTCACACTCCGATGCATCCCTTTCCGAAGGCGATGTCATGGATTACAAAATTGAGTGCTGGCTTCATGGAGCCGAATTCGATTTACGAACTGGCGAAGCAGTTACCTTGCCAGCCAATATGCCAGTTGCAGTTTATGCAGTAAAGGTTGACGGAGATTCCGTCACCATTGAAATTTAGTACCGATACGAGAGACGAGAGACGATGAGTACATTAGAAATCCGCGGATTACAGGTAAGTGTCAATACAGATGCTGGCGCAGTTGAGATCCTCAAAGGCGTTGATCTAACGATCAAATCTGGTGAGACACATGCAATTATGGGACCAAATGGTTCAGGCAAATCCACTCTTGCGTATTCAATTGCTGGCCATCCAAAGTATTCAATTACCGGTGGAACAGTAACTCTCGATGGCGTAGATCTTCTTGAGATGACCGTTGATGAGCGTGCTAAGGCTGGACTCTTTTTAGCAATGCAATACCCAGTTGAGGTTCCAGGAGTTTCGGTATCTAACTTTTTACGTACAGCTGTAACTGCACTTCGCGGTGAAGCGCCAAAGTTGCGCACATGGACTGGTGAAGTAAAAGATGCGATGGAGGCCCTTAAGATGGATCCTGCATTTGCAACACGAAATGTAAATGAAGGATTTTCTGGCGGTGAAAAGAAGCGCCACGAGATTATGCAGCTGGAATTACTCAAGCCAAAGATTGCAATTTTGGATGAAACAGATTCAGGGCTAGACGTTGACGCACTCCGTATCGTTTCTGAAGGCGTTGTACGCGCTAAAGAAGCAAATAATTTGGGAGTACTCCTAATTACTCACTACACACGCATTTTGCGTTACATCAAGCCTGATTTCGTACACGTCTTTGCCAATGGCAAAATTGTTGAAGAAGGTGGCGCTGAACTTGCCGAGAAACTCGAAGCTAATGGGTATGCGGAGTATGTCGGTAGCTAACCGATAGTCATGAGCAAACTCGACGTCGCAAGGATTCGTAAAGATTTCCCAATCTTTACAAGGACTATTCGCGATGGAAAAAAGTTGGTTTATTTAGATTCTGGAGCCACAAGCCAGAAGCCACAATCTGTAATCGATGCTGAGATCGATTTCTATACGAACCATAATGCTGCTGCACATCGCGGTGCTCATCAACTCGCTGAAGAGGCTACAGAAGCGATGGAATCTGCCCGACAGATTGTTGCAGATTTCTTAGGTGGGGATGTAGACGAGATTGTCTTCACCAAAAGTGCAACAGAGAGTTTGAATCTTCTCGCCTATTCGTATACCTCGCTAATAACTAAAGATGACAGCATTGTTGTTACAGAGATGGAACACCATGCGAATTTGATCCCATGGCAACAATTAGGTGAGCGCACTGGTGCGACCCTGAAATGGTTTGAAGTAGATTCAGAAGGACGTCTTGATCTATCAAAGATAGATAGTGTGATTACTGAAGATACAAAAATCGTTGCGCTCACTCACCAATCAAATGTTCTTGGAACAATTAATCCTTTAGAAGCAATCGTTGCTAGAGCCCATGAAGTTGGCGCCGTAGTAGTGCTGGACGCATGTCAATCGGTACCTCATATGCCAATCAATGTTGCACAACTCAATATTGATTACTTGACATTTTCGGGTCACAAAGCAGTTGGCCCAACAGGAGTGGGAGTGTTGTGGGGGAGAAGCGAACTCCTAGAGATGTTGCCACCATTCCTCTTTGGTGGTTCGATGATTGAAACAGTCACGATGACGAGTGCAACATGGGCCCCAGCTCCTCGTAAGTTTGAAGCAGGCGTTCCAAATATGGCTCAGATAGTTGGATTAGGAGCAGCGCTCAATTATTTATCAAAAATCGGAATGGATGAAATCTTTCTCCATGAAGTAGAACTAGGTACTTATCTGATCAAAAGATTGAGCGAGATAGAAGGGTTGCGAATAGTTGGGCCACAACAGATGCAAGCGCGCGGTGGAACTGTCTCCTTCACATTTGGAGATATTCACCCGCACGATCTCGGCCAGTATTTGGATGCGCAAGGTATTGCTGTTCGTACGGGACATCACTGTGCATGGCCTCTGACTCGCAAGTTG
>CAIZHT010000164.1 GCA_903932885.1 uncultured Actinomycetes bacterium | reverse complement strand
TATATTTTTTGATACACCAATTACTTTATCTCCAGATCAAACAGTTGCAGATGCGGTCAGCTTGCTCAATAAAAGAGCTCACGGAGCAATAGTTATATTGGATAAAAACAAACCCGTTGGAATCGTTACTGAGGAAGATTGTGAAGGCGTAGATCGCTTTACTCAACTCAAGATTGTTATGAGCAAAGACCTTATTACGCTACCTGAAACATACGGAGCTAAAGAGGCATTTGAATTCTTGCATAATAATCGTCGCAAACTCGCCCCAGTGGTTTCGGCAAATGGCGAACTTGTTGGAATTCTTACACGAGTTGGCGCACTACGTAGCACTTTGTACACACCCTCATTGGATTCAAAGGGACGCTTGCGAATTGCAGCAGCTGTTGGGATAAATGGCGATGTTGCTGCAAAAGCAAAAGCACTTATCGATGCAGGCGCAGATGTACTTGTTGTTGATACTGCCCATGGCCATCAAAAGAAAATGATTGATGCCCTCAAAGCGATTCGCGCAATAAATCCGAGCGTTCCAATCGTTGCCGGCAATGTTGTTACGGCTGAAGGAGTGCGCGATTTAGTTGCTGCAGGTGCCGATATTATTAAAGTTGGCGTTGGTCCTGGCGCAATGTGCACTACACGTATGCAAACAGGTGTTGGCAGGCCACAATTTTCCGCAGTGTTGGAATGCGCCGCCGAAGCTAAAAAATTAGGAAAATCAGTGTGGGCCGATGGTGGCGTGCGTCATCCTCGAGATGTTGCACTCGCTCTGGCAGCCGGTGCATCACAAGTAATGATTGGTTCATGGTTTGCAGGCACATATGAATCACCAGGAGATTTACAACGCGATTCAAATGGACGACTATTCAAAGAATCATTTGGAATGGCATCTGCTCGCGCAGTAGCTGCGCGCACTTCTTCTGAAGATGCATTCGATCGCGCACGTAAATCACTCTTTGAAGAAGGAATATCAACTTCTCGAATGTTTCTCAATCCCGCTCGCCCAGGAGTGGAAGATTTACTCGATGAAATCATTGCAGGGCTTCGTTCTTCATGTACATATGCAGGGGCTAAGAATCTCGAAGAATTTGCTGATAAAGCAGTTGTAGGTATCCAATCTTCTGCTGGCTATGCAGAGGGACGCCCACTCCATTCCTCTTGGACGCTTTAGGTTCTAGCATTGCTGGCATGAAGCGTTTTCTCTTCACTACTCTAATAATTTTTTCATTTCTCGTTCCGGGATCAGCTCAAGCTAGCGATAATCAGGTAACTGTTTTGTCTCGAAATCTCTACTTAGGTGCTGATGTTGGTATAGCGCTCAAACTAATTCCTGATTTTCCCGCAGCGGCGCAGTTTATGTGGAGCCAAGTAAAAGCAAATGATTTTTCTAAACGTGCACCCAAATTGGCACAAGAAGCGATAAGCAATAATGCTGACGTCATTGGGATCCAAGAGGCAACTATTTGGTATTGCAAAAAGAATGCGTGGAGCAAGAAGGTTGAAGTTCTAAACTTTACAAAACAATTTCTGGCTGCCACTAAAGCGCAAGGTAGTGAATATGTGCTGGCACAATATGAGGGTAAAGAGGCATTCAACCCTGGTTATTCAATAGCTGCAGTGCCTTTCCTGACAATGGTCAACGATCCTTCGACCTTCCAACCTCTATTTGGTCAAGACAAAGCCGCATGCGGTTTTGTTATCGGTGATGCTTTAGCAACCAAGAAAGAGCTAGCAGGTAATGTTCTAAGAGTTGGAAACTCAGAATATGAGGATACGTACAGCATTGTTCCAACGCTAATGACTATTTACCGTGGCTACACCTGGGCAGATATAACAATCGGAAATCAACCAGTGCGATTTGTTACAACACATTTGGAATCTATTTGGGATGAAGGAAAAGTTCCCAATGCAGCTAAGCAAGCGGGACAATTAGTAAAAGACCTTCAAGGCACAACAATGCCAGTTGTAGTCCTAGGAGATTTTAACTCTGACCCACGCGATCCACGTCCTGTAGATGCGCCAAACCCTGGTGAGCAACCAATAGCAAGTGAAACCTGCCCAGTACAAAAACATAATTGCAGCGCCTACTGGATCATGCGCGATGCTGGATATAAGCATGCAGATCCGAATCCACTGCTTCCAGAGAACTACACATGGGGGATGGGTGCATTACTAGCCGGTCCCGATAGTACGAGATTTGATGAATCTAAAAAGATGGGTAATGAATATGGATTTAGCGACCGATTAGATTATGTCTTTATCAAAAATGGAATCAAAGAACTTTCTTCTACAATAATTGGAAATACATGGCCAGAAAATGAGAATACATGGCAATGTTCCAATGAAGAACAGATTGGCAATACACAAGAAATAGCGCAGCGTATGGGTGTCGCAGCTCCAGATTCTGGAATGTGCTTAGCTACGGATCACGCGGGCGTCGTTTCTACATTAGTGCTTGATGGCTCGAAAAGCGCTCGCAGTGATGACTTACCAGAACACAAGCCATTCCCAATTTCTTTTTGGCAGTGGGTTGGCTTAGCACTGCTTACTCTTTTAGTTCTTCTAATCTTTAGGAAGAATTCCAAGTTGTTGTCTAAAACCAAGAGAATCCCACGCATCAAATCCATCTAAAACAATTCCATCTTTGATTGTGTCAATACTGACACCGTCAACAGATACTTTGTTTCCTGTAGCAGCTTGTCCTAGAAATTCAGCACCAGTGTGGGTTCCTGTTAGATGCCAACGCGATACGACGCGATTACCTTCAACAATAACTTCTTGAACATCAAAGTTGAGATCTGGAAAAGCTGCCTGCCACTTTTTCCATTGTTCTCTAAAACTCTCACGACCAACACCGAATTTTGGATCATTTCCTGCAGCATCGAGGGC
>CAIZHT010000163.1 GCA_903932885.1 uncultured Actinomycetes bacterium | reverse complement strand
TACCTACTAGTGGCAAATTGTTGACGATGAGAAAAGTAAGAGCCATTGCCAGCCACATGGCCACTCCACCCCAACGAGGGGTAGGCAATGTATGAATATCTCTGCTTCTAATATCTGCAACTGCGCCGAAGCGAATAGCAAACTTACGAACAAAAGGAGTTATCAAATAACACAGCGCTGCTGAGATCAGCAGTGTTATGAGATATTCACGCATTGCTAATTAGGCGGTATAGATAGGGAATCGCGCAGTAAGTGCGTGCACGTCAGATTTGATTTCTTGTGCAGATTTCTCATTATCTCCGGTGCTAATTGCGCGAGCGATAAAGGATGCAATCATCTTCATCTCTTCAACACCCATACCTTGTGTTGTTGTAGCAGGGCTACCGACTCGAATACCACTTGTCACTGATGGTGCTTCTGGATCAAATGGAATTGAGTTCTTATTGAGAACAATGCCTGCTGCACCGCAGCGCTCATCAGCAACTTTTCCATTGACGCCAGTACTGCGAATATCGATAAGTGCTAAGTGAGTTTGTGTGCCACCAGATACTGCGCGCATACCTTCTTTTTCAAGTGCTGCCGCAAGTGCTTGGGCATTCACAATTACATCTTTGGCATACTTTTGATAGGCAGGTTGTGCACACTCTTTGAGAGCAATCGCTTTACCTGCAACTGCAGACATGATTGGTCCGCCTTGCATGCCTGGAAATACTGCTTTATCAATTGCGGCAGCATGCTGTGCTTTTGCGAGAATCATTCCACCGCGTGGTCCACGCAATACCTTGTGAGTTGTAAAGGAGACAACATCTGCATAAGGAACAGGTGAAGGAATTGCTTTACCTGCAACTAAGCCAATGAAGTGAGCAGCATCGACCCACATGATTGCGCCAACTTCATCGCAAATTGAGCGAACCTTTTCAAAGTCGATCAAGCTTGGATAAGCAGTCGCGCCCGAACAAATCATCTTTGGCTTGTGTTTGATTGCTAGGTCGCGCAATTCGTCATAGTCGATGAGCTCTGTATCTTGGCGAACTCCATACGACTCTACGTTGAACCATTTGCCTGAGAAATTTACTTTTGAACCATGAGTGAGATGGCCACCGTGTGGCAATGACATTGCAAGAATTGTGTCTCCCGGCTTTGTAAATGCTTGATATACAGCAACATTCGCACTTGCTCCTGAGTGAGGCTGCACATTTGCATGCTCTGCACCAAATAATTCTTTAGCGCGATCAATTGCTAAAACTTCGACTTTATCTACCTCTTCGCAGCCACCGTAATAACGCTTACCTGGATAACCTTCGGCATATTTATTTGAAAGTGTTGAACCGAGTGCAGCAAGGACTGCACGGGAAGTGAAATTCTCAGATGCAATGAGTTGCAAATTCTGTTGTTGGCGCTTGAGCTCAGAGAGCAGCACTGCTGCAACATCCGGATCTTGCTTGCTGAGAAGTCCGAAATCTGGGCCATAAAAAGTTTCTGAAGACATGGTCAAACCTTATAGCTTGGTTATGAAAGTTGCCTGGATACCTCAGGGGCTATGGCGTGTATCTCATCTAAGGTGATTGCTCCTTCACGCACCATTGTGATTCCCCCGTTATCAGCCTCTAAAACTGTTGAGAGAGCGCCTTTCTTCAAAAGGCCAGCATCAAACTTTGCTGCTAGTGCAGATTCCAAAACATGAATGTCAGAGATTTTTCGAATTGGAGATTGCTTTGCAAAAGCAGCACTAGCAATTGCTAGCGGACCAATCTCTTTGAGAACCTCACGGATAAATTTTGATTTCGGAACTCGAAAACTCACTTGATCAAGTGCTCCTGCATCACCTAAATCCCACGATAAACCAACTTGCGGGCGAAGATTAAACGAGAGCATGCCAGGCCAAAATTTCTTCATGAGTGCCTGTGCACTTGGTGAGATTTCACGCGCAACACCGCTAGCAGTTTTTGCATCAGCGATAAGTACTTGTGCAGCAATTCCTAAATCATCTCTGCGCAGAACATGCATTGCTCGAACTGAATCCGCTTTGAAAGCATCACATGCATATGCGTAATGGTGCTCTAACGGAATTGCAATCAAGTATCCATCGCGAATTGCTTTCGCTGCAACGCTCACATGCGCCAGTAGTTCGCCAGACTTTAGATCAATATCTTGGGCCATGGTTATCTCCTTACCGCACTCGACCATCGTGGACGATCGTTGAGGTCGTGATGCAAAACTACGTTCTCAAAATCTAGAGCCAACTCCGCTTCAATGACAAGACCCTGCTCTTCTGTATGTTCAATAACAAGGACTCCCCCAGATTTCAAGAGTCGTGCCGCGGCTGCAATAAATTGTCTAGGAATTTCAATTCCAGTTGGGCCACCAAAGAGTGCAATATGAGGTTCAAAGCCTGCGACGTCGCGAGGTAGTACTTGATCATCAGGAATATATGGTGGATTAGCAATGACTAAATCACACTTCACGCCAATGAGAACTTCGGAAACATCGCCTTCAACAATTCGAACTTTCTCATCAATTCTAGAAACATTGCGCTTTAGCCAGATGATTGCATCAGCACTTTTTTCAACTGCGATAACTCGTGCATTCTTTGCCTCTGTCGCAATAGCAAGTGAGAGCGCGCCTGACCCAGCACCGAGATCAACAACGCTAACTATTCCCTCCATGTTAGAAATATGTTGTAGCACAGCTTCAACTAATAGTTCACTTTCAGGACGGGGCACTAACACACCTGGTCCCACTTCAATCTCTAAGTGACGAAATGGGGCTGTGCCAGTGAGGTATTGCAAAGGCTCAAAACCAATTCTGCGCTCTACTAAAGTTGCAAAGGTTTCCTCAATAGTCTGTTCATCGCCAATGGTTGCAAGAGTGCTTTCCAAAATCACCGGATTATGTAAATCCATTCTTGTTACCCCAAGACAGTGTGCCAATAAATGTTCAGCATCTACTTGTGAAATACCAGATTCATCTAATTGACTCTTAGCCTGGCGTAACAACTCTTTGATATTCATAAGAGTTAGCTTGTAGATGCCAGACGCGCAGCCTTATCGGCATCTAGTAGCGCTTGAATAACATCGTCTAGCTCGCCATTGAGAACAGAATCCAAGTTATTGGATTTGAAATTTACGCGGTGATCACTCAAACGGTTTTCTGGAAAGTTATATGTGCGAATTCGTTCACTGCGATCTACTGTGCGCACCTGGCTTTTGCGTTCTGCTGAAGCAATAGCATCAGCCTTTTCTTGTGCATCAGCCAATAGTCGGGCACGCAAAATACGCAGAGCCGATTCTTTGTTCTGTAATTGACTCTTTTCGTTCTGACATGAAACAACAATTCCAGTGGGAACATGCGTCAGGCGCACAGCTGAATCCGTTGTATTTACGCTCTGTCCACCAGGACCTGATGAGCGATATACATCGACTCGAACATCATTCATATTGAGATCTACGTCAATCTCTTCTGCTTCAGGCAAAATCAAAACTCCAGCAGCGGAGGTGTGAATTCGACCTTGTGATTCAGTTTCTGGAACGCGTTGCACGCGATGCACTCCCCCTTCAAACTTCAATCGTGCATAGGGTGATTCACCAGGTGCGGCGATACCTTTTGATTTGATAGCGATTGAAATATCTTTATAACCACCCATTTCACTCTCAGTGGCATCAATTACTTCAGTCTTCCAGCCATGTTTTTCCGCGTACCGCAGATACATGCGCAACAAATCTCCAGCGAAGAGTGCAGATTCATCCCCGCCTGCTCCAGCCTTTACTTCCAAAATAACATCGCGATCATCATTAGGGTCACGAGGAAGAAGTAATTCCTCTAATTTTGTGGCTGCATTGTCGCGTGCATCTTCAAGTGCAGGAATCTCACTTGCAAAATCTGCATCAACTTCGGCAAGTTCGCGTGCTGCAACTAGATCATCTTCGGCACTCTTCCATGCATGAAATCCTGCAACAACAGGACCTAATTGTGCATAGCGGCGTCCGAGTAATCGGGCCTTACCTTGGTCATCATGAATTGTGGGATCAGCCATCTTCAATTCAAGTTCTGCATATTCGCGCACCATTTCATGTGCAGATGCGAAACGATCATTTGTCATCTGGCTTCTCCTTCCTTGATTAGACCCAGTAATGAATTGTGAAAAAACCTATTGAAAAGCAAAAAACCGCAACCGCCACCATTTCTGGTAGCGAGATTGCGGTCTTTAGGAAAGCTACTTCTTCTTACCGAAACGCTCTTCGAACTTAGCTACGCGTCCACCAGTATCGAGGATGCGCTGCTTGCCGGTATAGAACGGGTGACATACAGAGCAGACTTCAACATAAATTGAACCGCTTGCAACTGTTGAGCGAGTTACAAACTTTTCGCCACAACCACAGGTGACCTGTGTTTCTTTATATTCTGGATGAATATCTGCTTTCATTTTTTCCCTTTCATATGCCTGGGTCGTCTTGCGAACAAGAACGTGAACCAGGCGCTTCGGTTACCCCCAAAGAGTAGGCGATGAGCCCCTCAACTGAGAAATCTGAGCGTGCTTATTCGTTACCTGGGCCCACTGTTGTCTTCTGGATCTGCATCAAGAATTCAACGTTGGACTTTGTTCCCTTCATCTTTTCAAGCAATAGTTCAAGTGCTTGCTGTGGTTCAAGTGCATGAAGAACGCGACGAAGTTTCCAAACAATGTTGAGCTCTTCTGTTCCCATAAGAATTTCTTCTTTACGAGTACCTGATGCAACAACGTTGACGGCTGGGAATATTCGCTTATCTGCAAGACGGCGATCAAGGATGAGTTCCATATTTCCAGTTCCCTTGAACTCTTCGAAGATAACTTCATCCATACGTGAACCTGTGTCGACAAGGGCTGTTGCAAGAATGGTGAGTGATCCGCCATCTTCAATATTACGTGCGGCACCAAAGAACTTCTTTGGTGGATAGAGAGCAGCTGAATCAACGCCACCAGAAAGGATTCGACCTGATGCTGGGGCTGCAATGTTGTATGCGCGGCCAAGGCGTGTAATTGAATCGAGAAGCACGACAACATCGTGTCCAAGTTCAACAAGACGCTTTGCGCGCTCAATTGCAAGTTCTGCAACAGTGGTGTGGTCATCGGCTGGACGATCAAATGTTGATGCGATTACTTCACCCTTTACAGAGCGTTGCATATCTGTAACTTCTTCTGGTCGCTCATCAACTAGAACAACCATCAAGTGACACTCTGGATTATTTGTTGTAATCGCATTTGCAATTGCTTGCAGAACCATTGTCTTACCTGCCTTAGGTGGTGAAACAATAAGTCCGCGCTGACCCTTACCAATTGGCGAAATAAGGTCAATAACGCGAGTAGTCAAAATGTTTGGCTCTGTCTCAAGACGCAAACGCTCTTGCGGATAGAGTGGAACTAATTTAGAAAATTCAACGCGATTGCGTGACTCTTCAGGAGTTGCTCCATTGACTGTCTCTAAAGTAATGAGTGCATTGAACTTCTCTTTGCGCTCACCTTCACGTGGTTGGCGAACTTGTCCTGTCACTACATCGCCTTTGCGAAGCCCGTTACGGCGAACTTGCTGCAATGAAACATAAACATCGTTTGGACCAGGTAGATATCCAGCTGTACGAATAAATGCATAGCTCTCAAGAATGTCGAGCAATCCGCCTACTGGTACTAAGACATCATCTTCTGAAATAACTGGCTCGCGCTCTTCGCGTGGCCCACGGTCGCGATTGCGATCACGGTTACGGTCGCGTCCACGATCTCTGCCACGGTCACGGTCACGGCGAGAACTTGAATCGCTCTCGTTATCGCCATCCTCGTCATCGCTTTCAGGTGCTGAATTCTTTGCAGGTGTTTCTTTTTTGCGATTATTGCGCGCTTCGCGGCGAGCTTCGCGTTCTGCTTTAGCTGCTTCGCGATTCTTCGCTTGAAGATCGCTAATTGCTTCTACAAGTCCCTCTTTTTTCAACTTCGCGGCACCTTCGATACCAAGTTGGGCAGCAACTGCCTTCAACTTAGGAAGTGTCATCGCGGAAAGCTCTGGACTATTAGAACGTACTGCTTCTGTTTCGGTCATTAGTTTCATTTCATGATTGGCTTGGTTTCCTAAAGGAAAACTCAAGTGATTGGATTGTGTTGCTGTATTTATCTGAAATCTTTATTGAGCCCTAAGAAGAGGCCGATCAGATAAGGCAAAGGTTAGCACCCATAAATGCGCATGGGCAAGTTAGGCGGTAATCACGCTCGCTCCAGCTCGGGATATAGAAAGAGGAGTAACGACAAACTTCTCTCCTGCAGCGCGTTCCATTTCAGCGATATCACTTGCTCCGCCAGTATGTAGAACGAGCACAGTTGGACCCGCACCTGAGATAAATGCTGGCACACCTGCACTACGAAGTTTGCTCATCAAAGTAAAAGAGGCCGGCATGAGATCTTGTCGATATTGCTGATGTAAGAAATCTTCTGTAGCTGTAAATAGTAGGTCTGGTCGTTGTGTAAGTGCGTGAACCATCAGCGCACTATGTGCAGAGTTTGCAACAGCATCGCTATGAGGAATTACTTCAGGAAGGTGCTTTCGTGCCTTAGAAGTCGAGACTGCCGATGTTGGGATAAATGCAACTGCGCCTATGCGAGCATCAACTTCCATGTTTATTGAGAGTGCAACTTTCTTACCGTGTTGCATCTCTTGCCAAGCAATTGTTGCCCCACCATAGATTGCCGCTGCAACATTATCGGGATGGCCTTCCATCTCTGTTGCAAGATTGAGCAAAGCATCATTACTCATCTGTTCGTTGCCGCCCAAGACAAGTGAGCGAGCAAGAGTGAGGCCACCGACTATGGCACTGGCTGAAGATCCGAGTCCGCGACCATGAGGAATAACATTGAGTGCGCGCACTGCAATTCCTCGAGGCTTGCCACCAAGATATTCAAAACCTTTATACATTGCTTTGACCAATAAATTTTTATCACTACGTGGAAGTTCGCCAGCGCCTTCACCTGAAATATCAATATCGATTGCAACTTCATCGAGAATTTGTGCAACATAACGATCATGCATTCCTAGTGCTAATCCAAAGCAATCAAATCCCGGACCTAAGTTCGCACTTGTTGCAGGCACCTGTACCTGAACAGGTTGAGCTCTATATGTTGGCTTTGCCATTGTTATGCCAATCCCAATGCTTTCGCAGCAATTGAGGCTTTTACTGGAATGATCTTTGGCTTTGCAGCACTTTCAAGCGCCCAAGAAATATCTTTCAATCCATGTCCTGTGACAGTGACAACGATGCGCTTTCCTTGTGGCAACTTGCCAGCTTTCTTGTATTTGATAAGTCCCGCAATTCCAGCAGCACTCGATGGCTCAACAAATACGCCTTCTTTTCCTGCAACGAGGCGGTACGCGCTCAAGATTTCTTTATCTGTTACTGAATCAATAAGACCACCTGATGAATCACGTGCATCGATTGCTTGTTCCCACGA
The DNA here is from genome assembly GCA_903932885.1 of uncultured Actinomycetes bacterium. The sequence goes on along the minus strand of CAIZHT010000163.1, from coordinate 282 downwards.
TGCTGGATTACCGATTCGAATTGCAGTTGCAATTGTGTCGGGGTTTTTTACAATTTTTCCTTTTACAATCGGCGCTGAACCAGCAGCTTGAAAACCCCACATTTGTGGAAGTTGGCGAGCAAGTCCATCTTTGCGGTATTCCTTATATCCGCGCCAGTACGCAGTGATATTTCCAGCATTACCAACAGGCAATACATGCATATCTGGTGCATCACCTAAGAAGTCAACAACTTCAAATGCACCAGTCTTCTGTCCATCAATTCGATAAGGATTGAGGGAGTT
>CAIZHT010000162.1 GCA_903932885.1 uncultured Actinomycetes bacterium | reverse complement strand
GGTTATGCGAATATTTTGATAGAACAAACTTCAGGTTCACTTTCAATTCGTATTTCGAAAAAAGGGGAGGCTCTTGTAACCCGCACGAAAGGCATAAATGAGCAGCTTCTAAGCCATGATCGCAATAAGAATCGCCTGCTCAATCCGAATGACCCATTCCTTATGGAAGTTGGTATCTCTGATTCAAAAGGAGTCATCAAGCCTTCTAAATCAGATAAGTACATGCAGGTTGAAGAGTTTTTACGAATTCTGGCTCCAACATTGAAGAATGCGATTGAAGCAGGGCAGATTCACAAGCCAACAAGAGATAAACCATTGACCATTACCGATCTTGGCTGCGGACACGCCTACCTAACATTTGGTGCACATCAATACCTGCAAGCCGAAGCGATTCCCGTATCTGTAATAGGTATAGATATACGGCCAAAATCTAGGGATAGAAATATTGCAATAGCCGAAAAGCTTGGAATCGAAAAGAGTATTGCTTTTCGTGCTGAGGAGATTTCAGAGACAACGGTAACAAAAACTGATGTAGCAATAGCTCTTCACGCGTGCGATACGGCAACTGATGATGCAATTGCATGGGCAGTCCAAAGTGATGCAAAACTACTTTTTATCGCACCGTGTTGTCATCATGATTTACAAAGCCAACTCAGTGAGATTCCAGAACCGTGGTCAATGATTACTAAACATGGTCTTATGAAAGAACGAATCAGTGATCTCATAACAGATGCACTCAGGGCGCAGATTCTGCGCCTTTTGGGATATCGAGTAGATGTAATTGAATTTATTGGGGGAGAGCACACCCCAAGAAATTTGATGATTCGTGCAGTCAAAACTGGCGCAAAGCCAGATGCTCACGATGTTGCGCGCTATAAAGAGATGATTGCGATGTGGAGAGTAAAACCAGCACTTGCAGAGCGTTTAGAAAATGAGTTAGTAAGTAGCACGACCGCCTGATATATCGAAAGTAAATCCTGTTGTAAAAGAACAAGCAGGCGATGCCATGAATGCAATAATTTCTGCAACTTCACTTGCTTGACCGGTACGACCAAGTGGGATTCGAGAGATCATGTATTTCAATGTCTCCTCACTCGTATTTGAATTCATCGGCGTACTTATAACTGCTGGAGCAAGTGCATTGATAATGATTCCATCATGTGCTAACTCTTTAGCCGCTCCTTTTACAAACCCAATGAGACCTGCCTTGGATGTGTTGTAGGAAGCCATACCTGGATTTCCTTCTTTTCCTGCAATTGATGCCAAGTGAACAATTCGTCCATATGCCTGCTTTTTCATATGTGGAATTATCTGTTGAGTAAGCCATATTGCACCGTAGAGGTTTACTTGAATCGTCTTTTCAAAAATCGACCAATCAAGATCTTCAATCTTTACATTTGATTGCCCAACAATGCCAGCAGAATTTACTAAAGCATCGATGTGACCATGTTCTTTGATTACGGTTGATATAAAAGTAGTTACTGCGCTTTGATTAGAAACATCTAGTACATGAACTTGATTTGCCG
>CAIZHT010000161.1 GCA_903932885.1 uncultured Actinomycetes bacterium | reverse complement strand
CTTACAGGAAGCATTTCGACTTGGATTTAAGCGTGCGCTCGTTCCTGCAGGCTCTGATGTAAAGATTGCAGGTATGGAAATTGTTGAAGTATCGCGCCTTGATCAAGCGCTTCAAAGGGTAAAAATTTCAGGCGAATGAATTCGCTAGAAAAACCAATTACACAATGGTTTGCAAAAAATAAACGTGAACTTCCATGGCGAGCAAGTACGCCATGGGGCGTTATGGTGAGTGAGTTTATGTTGCAACAGACACCCGTTGCACGCGTTCTTCCTAAATGGATTGAATGGATGGAGCGCTGGCCATCGCCAGCAGAGTTAGCAAAAGCCACTCCAGCCCAAGTAATTACTGCCTGGGGCAGACTTGGTTATCCGCGTCGTGCACTGCGATTACACGAGAGTGCAAAAATTATTGCGCGCGATTTTGAAAATGAAGTACCTGATAGTGAAGAAGTGCTGAGATCACTTCCTGGAATCGGTGATTACACGGCTGCAGCAATAAGTGCATTTGCTTTTGGTGCCAATACATTAGTTATGGATGTAAATATTAGGCGTGTTTTAGTCCGCGTTTTAGATGGCAAGGAGCACCCAACATCTAGTCCAACAGTGCGCGAGCGAGAATCTCGATTAGCCATTCTCCCCCGCCGCAATGCCGATAATTGGGCAGCCGCGACGATGGAACTTGGCGCACTTATTTGCACATCAAAGAATCCATCCTGTAATGATTGCCCAATAATTTCTCAATGTAAGTGGAGAAAGAATGGCTACCCGCAGAGCGAATTAGTCAGAAAATCACAAGATTGGCATGGAACAGATCGCAAGTGTCGCGGCACAATTGTGCAAGCGCTTCGAGAAAGTGAATCACTGACAGTAAGTGCAATCAAGAAGTTATGGCCAGACGAGTCACAAGTTGAAAAAGCACTTGAGACTCTTCTAGCAGATAATCTCATTGAAGAGCACTCTCGCTCTCGATTTAGACTTCCTCAATAATTATGCAGTTGGTGCTTGCGCTAGATCTTCAGGTGAATCAGGCATAGCTGATTTTGGTGCGCCCACGAATGTAAATATCGCTTCTGCTCCTTCACCTTCAACATCTACAACAATAATTTCACCAGCTTTGAGTTCGCCAAAGAGGATTCGCTCTGAGAGTGAATCTTCGATTTCACGTTGAATTGTGCGTCGCAATGGACGAGCGCCCATCAGTGGGTCGTATCCACGCGTTGCAAGTAATTCCTTGGCAGCAGTTGTGAGTTCGATTCCCATATCTTTCGCACGCAAACGCTCATCGAGATTTGCAACCATCAGGTCAACAATTTGAATGATTTGATCCTTCGTCAACTGATGGAAGACGATGATGTCATCAATACGGTTGAGGAATTCTGGGCGGAAGTGAGTCTTGAGTTCATCACTTACTTTGCCCTTCATGCGCTCGTAATTTGTTAGGTCATCATCGCTATTTGCGAAGCCGAGTCCAAGGCTCTTTGAAATATCGCGAGTACCAAGGTTTGTTGTCATGATGATGACAGTATTTTTGAAGTCAACAGTGCGACCTTGTGCATCTGTTAGGCGACCATCTTCTAATACCTGCAAGAGTGAGTTGAAGATATCTGGGTGTGCCTTTTCAATCTCATCAAAGAGAACAACAGAGAATGGGCGACGACGAACTTTTTCAGTGAGCTGTCCACCTTCGTCATATCCAACATATCCTGGAGGTGCACCGAATAGTCGTGATGCGGTGTGACGCTCTGAATATTCAGACATATCAAGTTGAATGAGTGCATCTTGATCACCGAATAAGAATGATGCGAGTGTTCGTGAAAGTTCAGTCTTACCGACACCCGATGGGCCAGCAAAAATAAATGAGCCACCAGGACGCTTTGGATCTTTCAGACCCGCACGTGTACGACGAATCGCTTGTGAAAGCGCTTTGATTGCCTGCTCTTGACCAATAACACGGCGATGTAATTCATCTTCCATGTGAAGTAGTCGCGCTGTCTCTTCTTCAGTCAACTTGAATACTGGAATTCCAGTTGATGCAGAGAGAACTTGAGCAATAAGTTCTTCATCGACTTCAGTTACCTTATCGAGATCAGTTGCTTTCCATTGCTTCTCTGCTTCTTGCTTCTCAATGATAAGTGTCTTTTCCTTATCGCGAAGTGATGCTGCAAGTTCGAAATCCTGGCCATCGATAGCCGATTCTTTCTCTTTGCGAGCGCTTGCAATTTTTTCATCGAATTCGCGAAGTTCTGCCGGAGCAGTCATGCGCTTAATGCGAAGACGTGATCCTGCTTCATCAATAAGGTCAATCGCCTTATCTGGAAGGAATCGATCGGAGACATAACGGTCAGCTAAATTAGCTGCAGCTGCTAGTGCACCATCTGTAATGGATACGCGGTGGTGTGTTTCATAGCGATCGCGCAATCCACGCAAAATTTCAATTGTGTGAGCAACTGATGGCTCTTTTACTTGAATTGGTTGGAAACGTCGTTCAAGTGCAGCATCTTTTTCGAGGTGCTTGCGATACTCATCAAGAGTTGTTGCACCGATGGTCTGTAACTCACCTCGGGCAAGCATTGGCTTCAAGATACTCGCTGCATCAATTGCGCCTTCTGCTGCGCCTGCACCAACAAGAGTATGAATCTCATCGATAAATAGGATGATATCGCCGCGAGTTTTAATCTCTTTGAGAACTTTCTTTAGGCGCTCTTCAAAGTCTCCACGGTAGCGACTACCTGCAACGAGTGCACCAAGATCTAGTGAATAGAGCTGCTTATCCTTCAAGGTTTCAGGAACATCATTTTTCACAATTGCTTGTGCAAGTCCTTCAACAACTGCAGTCTTACCAACACCAGGTTCACCAATGAGCACTGGGTTATTTTTTGTACGACGTGAAAGAATTTGCATAACGCGTTCAATCTCTGTCTCGCGACCGATGACTGGATCGAGCTTTCCTTCTCGCGCTGCCTGTGTGAGGTTGCGACCAAATTGATCTAGCACTAACGATGTAGATGGTGTTCCTTCAGCTGGACCGTTAGATGCAACAGTCTCTTTGCCTTGATAGCCAGAGAGTAATTGAATTACTTGTTGGCGAACTCGGTTGAGATCTGCTCCAAGTTTTACTAATACTTGCGCAGCAACACCTTCGCCTTCGCGGATGAGTCCGAGCAAAATATGTTCTGTGCCGATGTAATTATGGCCAAGTTGGAGTGCTTCACGAAGTGAGAGTTCCAAAACTTTCTTCGCACGTGGTGTAAATGGAATATGGCCACTTGGTGCTTGTTGACCTTGCCCAATAATTTCTTCAACCTGTGCGCGTACACCTTCAAGAGAAATACCCATTGATTCAAGTGCTTTCGCCGCAACGCCTTCACCTTCGTGAATGAGTCCAAGAAGGATGTGCTCCGTGCCAATGTAATTGTGATTGAGCATGCGTGCCTCTTCTTGGGCAAGCACAACTACACGTCTGGCTCGGTCGGTAAAGCGCTCAAACATCGGCGGACTCCTCATTCATGGTTCGTGGCTCTAAGCCTAATACCCACATGCATAGGCACGCGAGGCGGATAGCTACTACCTTTTACAACCCCAGATATGGGCTACTTATGCCCGAAATATGGCTAAATCTAGAGTTTCTTGAGCATGCGGGTATTGCCCAAAGTATTTGGCTTCACCGATTCGAGATCGAGGAATTCTGCGATACCGGCATCGTAGGAGCGCAAAAGTTCGGCATACACATCAGGTTCCACTGGTGTGCCATCAATTACTTCAAATCCATGGCGACCAAAAAATTGTGTTTCAAATGTTAGGCAAAAAATTCTTTTGATTCCGATATTTTTTGCACGCTCTGTTATTGCCTCCATGATTTGATGGCCGATTCCAGTTCCCTGTAATTCTTGCGTTACTGCAACTGTGCGAACTTCAGCCAAGTCTTCCCACAGAATATGTAGCGCTCCACATCCAACAACGACGCCATCTTTTAGCGCGACAGTAAATTCTTGTGTGCTCTCATAAAGAGTAACTGTCTCTTTTGAAAGCAGTCGACCTTCGGGTGCGTAGGCATCAATGAGTGTGCGAATCCCTTTTACATCTGAAGTTCTAGCGGGGCGAATCTCTAACGACATTTATTATTCTTCCGGCTTTACTAGTGGGAAGAGAATTGTTTCGCGGATGCCAAGTCCTGTCAGCGCCATAAGTAAGCGATCGAGTCCCATTCCCATTCCACCTGTTGGTGGCATTGCAAATTCCATTGCGCGTAAGAAATCATCATCAACTAGCATTTCTTCAAGATCGCCCTTAGCGCCAAGTAGTGCTTGCTATACTAAACGATCGCGTTGAACAACAGGATCAACAAGTTCTTTGTAG
>CAIZHT010000160.1 GCA_903932885.1 uncultured Actinomycetes bacterium | reverse complement strand
GCTAGGAATTGTGCGTAGACCAAAACTATGAAGAGCTGTTACCACTCTCTCGCGTTCGTTCACCAATGTCGCAACAGTGGCTAGGAGTTCCTTGCGAAATTCCAAAGCAACAACAGCGGCGCCTTGAGTCAAAGCGCTCAGGTGATATGGCAAGCGAACAAGAGTAATTGCATCAATAATCGTGGGATGGGCTACCAAATATCCAACGCGAGCACCCGCAAATGCAAAAGCTTTACTCATTGTGCGAATAACAACACAATGAGGATTCGAATCTATAAGGGTTACTGCAGATTTCTCCTGTGAAAATTCCGCATATGCCTCATCGACGATGAGTAAGCCACCAACTGAGGCAACGACGTCAGATAAACGCTGGATATCTCCTATCGAAATAGCGTCACCCGTTGGATTGTTGGGTGTGGTGATGAAAGTGAGTCGTGGTTGTACATCTTTTACTTGAGCAATGGCTAAATCAATATTGAATGTAAGGTCACTGTTTCGAGCGCCATCTACCCAATTCACAGATGTAACTTTTGAAATTAGTGGATGCATCGAATAGGAAGGAGTAAAACCGAGAGCGATACCGCCCGAAAATGCCAAGAATAGAGATTGAATAATTTCATTACTGCCATTTGCAGCCCATATCGAGTTTTCGTCAAAAGAGGTCTTTGATAACTCATTAACGAAATTGGCAAGTGATATACGAAGTGCGATTGCATCACGATCTGGATAACGATTGAGGGTAGAACTTATCTGTGCAAGGCGCTCTGCAATCGCTGCTTGCAATTTTGGTGAGGGAGGAAATGGATTCTCATTTGTGTTCATCGCTGCTTGCGATGGAACTTGAGGCGCGCCATAAGGGCTCAGTGATTGAAGATCAGTGCGAAGCGGTAACCAATCTGGCCATTGTGTCGTCATGATTTATTCTCAAATCGCGCAGTCATTGCTTCACCGTGTGCAGGTAAGTCCTCAGAGTTAGCCAGCGTAATGACAGTCTCTGCGATCTCTGTAAATGCTTCTTCTCCATACTCAATGAAATGCAAGCCACGAAGAAAAGTCGCGACAGATAAGCCACTTGAATGGCACGCACAACCTCCTGTAGGAAGTACGTGATTTGATCCCGCAGAATAATCACCGAGTGACACTGGAGAAAACCGTCCAATGAATACGGCTCCTGCATTGCGAATCTTGGATGCTACTGATTTCGCATCCACAGTTTGAATCTCTAAGTGTTCAGCCGCATAAGCATTGACGACATCGATTCCTTGAGAAAGCGAATCCACGAGAACTATTGCTGATTGAATGCCACTCAGCGCTGTCGTGATTCTTTGCGCATATTTTGTTCGTGGAACACGCACTGCTAATTCTTGCTCTACTGCTGTGGCAAGTTCCTGTGAATCGGTAACGAGAATTGCTGCGGCTATCGTGTCATGTTCTGCCTGACTAATCAGATCTGCTGCAACATCGCTAGCAAGGGCTGATGAATCTGCAAGGATTGCAATCTCTGTTGGGCCTGCCTCTGAATCAATTCCAACGATTCCACGAAGTGCGCGTTTGGCTGCTGCAACATATATATTTCCTGGACCCGTGACCATGTCACATTTTTCACAAAGGTTCTTCATCCCATATGCAAATAATGCAACAGCTTGCGCTCCCCCAATAGCAAAAACTTCTGTGATTCCAAGAAGTGCGCAAGCAGCCAGAATTGTTGGGTGCGGTAATCCCCCAAATTCTTTTTGTGGTGGCGAGGCAACAGCAATGCTCGCTACGCCTGCAATTTGTGCTGGAATGACATTCATCAACACTGAACTTGGATACACGGCGCGACCACCTGGAACATAGAGTCCAACTCGATCCACAGGTATCCATCGCTCTGTAACGCTTCCACCATCGACAACTGTTGTAGTGCTATCGCTTCGACGTTGATCATTATGAACTTTAGTAATGCGCGCTGCCGAAACTTCTAAGGCAGTACGAATCTTTGGATCTAATTGAGCTAGAGCTGCATCGAGTGCGCTCTGTGGAACACGAATCGATGGAGGTAGAACGCCATCGAATTCTTGCGCTAGTGCCAAAAGGTCTGATTCATTTCCATTCTTGACGCGATGCAATATTGGTTCAACTAATTTCATAGCTTGGGCAACATCCATAGTTGCACGAGGCAGTGCGCTTTGATATTCAAACTTGGATAGCGAGCGTCCGCGCAGGTCAACGGTACGAATCATTGTCTTATTGTAGAGCTTGCTATTAAAGCCTTGCCTGCAATTAAACAGTGACGAGGCAGGCAGGACCCAAAATTGATTTGAGATCTGCGCTCAAACTCGGTGATGCGGTAACGAGGGCATCTACCTTCATGATTGTCTTTGCGCCATTGTCATCGAGATAGAGGTGAACTTCTCGCTTACCTGGATGGGTTCTCAAAATCTCTTTCATGCGTTCAACAATAGGTGGGGTGCATTGATTGATTGGCATAGAGATGACAAGTGGGCCAACAGGGCCACGGGAAATATCAGGCATCGTCATTTCAACGGCAGTAAAGCGCAACTGCTCTTCGCGACGATCAACTCGACCGCGAATTGTCACAATGCGATCCTCTGTCAGTGACATTGAATACTGGTTATACGTCTTTGAGAAAAATAGCGCTTCGACAGATCCTTCAAGGTCTTCAATGGTGACAACAGCCCACGATGCACCTTGACGAGTTACTTTGCGAGTAACACTAGTAATCAATCCCCCGATGGTGACCATGGATTCGTGGGTAGCGCCCTCTTCAACTAACTGGCTAATTGTCATATCCGTGTTTGCGCGCAAAACATGTTCAACACCAAGAAGTGGGTGATCGGAAACGTAGAGGCCAAGCATTTCTCGTTCGTAACTGAGCAACATTGCTTTCTCCCATTCACCAGTTGGGATTTCAATATCTAATCCTGCAACAGCGCTCACAGTTTCCCCACCGAAGAGATCAAACTGACCGATTGCTTCGGCTCTCTTAGTTTCTATAATTGAGTCGATTGCTTCTAGATAAATCGACATCAAGCCCTTACGTGTGGCACCGAGTGAACCGAATGCACCTGCTTTGATAAGTGATTCAATAGTTTTCTTGTTACACACCGCAACATCGACCTTTGCTAAGAAATCGCCGAAAGATGTGTAGCGTCCTTTGGCGTCACGAGAGCTCTTGATGGATGCGACAACACCTTCTCCAACATTTCGAATAGCTGCGAGTCCAAAGCGGATATCTTTTCCACGAGGTGTGTACTCGGCATCTGATTCATTGACATCGGGTGGCAATACTTGAATACCCATACGGCGACATTCGCTGAGATAGAGAGCTGACTTATCTTTATCGTCGCGAACGCTTGTTAGCAGCGCTGCCATATATTCCGTTGGATAATTAGCTTTGAGATAGGCGGTCCAATAAGAAACCATTCCATATCCCGCACTATGTGCGCGGTTGAATGCGTAATCTGAGAATGGAATAAGAACTTCCCACAAGCGAGTAATAGCTGCATTTGAGAAACCATTTTCTTTCATGCCCGCTTCAAATGGAACATATTCTTTATCTAGAATTTCTTTATTCTTTTTACCCATTGCTTTACGCAATAGATCTGCGCGACCGAGTGAGAAGCCTGCAACTTTTTGAGCGATAGCCATTACTTGTTCCTGATAAACAATGAGACCGTAGGTGTCCCCCAAAATTTCATCGAGTGGTTTATGCAGCTCTGGGTGTATTGGCTCTACAGGCTTTCGACCATTTTTTCGATCGGCATAGTTATTGTGCGCATTTTCACCCATTGGTCCCGGGCGATACAAAGCAATAACTGCAGAAATATCTTGAAAAGAATCCGGTGAGAGCGAGCGAAGCAATGCTCGCATAGGGCCACCATCGAGTTGGAATACTCCTAATGTGTCACCACGAGATAAGAGTTGATAAGTCTTTAGATCATCAAGAGTGAGATCTTCAAGTACAACATCGATTCCTTGGTTTGCTTTGATGTTGAGAAGACAATCATCCAAAACAGAGAGATTTCGAAGTCCAAGAAAGTCCATCTTGAGAAGCCCAATTGATTCGCAAGCGCCCATATCAAATTGAGTAATAATTGCGCCATCGGCTTCACGTCGATGAATTGGAATAACATCGAGTAAAGGTTCGCGCGAGAGAATAACTCCAGCAGCGTGCACTCCCCACTGACGCTTGAGACCTTCCAGTCCTCGCGCAGTATCTACAACTCGCTTTGAATCTGCATCAGTGTCGTAGAGAGTTCTAAATTCCCCCGCTTCTGAATATCGCTCATCTTTTGGATCAAATACACCCGATAGCGAGATGTCTTTGCCCATTACTGATGGTGGCAGCGCCTTTGTGAGTTTTTCACCAATTACATATGGATATCCAAGAACACGAGTTGAATCTTTGAGTGCTTGTTTTGATTTGATAGTGCCATAGGTAATGATTTGAGCAACGCGATCTTCACCATATTTCTCCGTTGCATAACGAATCATCTCGCTGCGTCTGCGCTCGTCGAAATCGAGGTCAATATCTGGCATTGAGATACGTTCTGGATTCAAGAATCGCTCAAAAAGTAAACCGTGCACCAATGGATCAAGTCCCGTAATTCCAAGTGCATATGCAACAAGTGAGCCCGCAGCAGAACCACGACCTGGGCCAACACGAATTCCAACTTTTTTTGCATGTGCAACTAAGTCGGCTACAACAAGGAAGTAGCCAGGAAATCCCATCTTCTCCATCACGCCAAGTTCGTATGACAAGCGATCTTTGTATTCTTGAGCGACATTTTCACCGAGGCGCTCCACAAGACCGCGTTCTGATTCTTTGACTAGCCACGTATCTTCTGTTTCTCCCGTTGGTACTGAAAATTGTGGGAGCAAATTTTCGCCTTCACGTAATTTCACATCACAGCGCTGGGCAATAAGTAATGTGTTATCGCAAGCCTCTGGTAATTCCTTGAAGAGCTCACGCATTTGCGCTGGTGTCTTGAGATAAAACTCGTCGTTATCGAACTTGAATCGCTTTGGGTCGGCCAATGTCGATCCAGATTGCACACAGAGCAGCGCTTCATGGGAGGGCGCATCTGCATTGAATGTGTAATGAAGATCATTTGTTGCAAGTAATGGCAGACCTAGCTCTTTACCTAACTTGAGAAGATCTGTTTTTACACGGGTTTCAACATCGATTCCGTGATCCATCAACTCAAGAAAGAAATTCTCTTTTCCAAAAATATCTCGAAGTTCACTCGCCGCACGAACTGCTTCTTTATACGCACCCATTCGAAGACGAGTTTGTATCTCACCACCCGGGCATCCGGTAGTTGCGATAAGACCGCTTGAATACTGCGACAGTAATTCACGATCCATGCGTGGCTTGTAGTAATAGCCTTCGAGGGAGGCAAGGGATGAGAGGCGAAATAGATTTGAAAGACCTTGATTATTTTCAGCCAAAATAGTCATGTGCGTATATGCACCACCACCAGAGACATCGTCTTCTCCGCCATCAGCCCACTTCACTCGCTTTTTTTCAAAACGTGACTCTGGTGCAACGTAGGCTTCAATACCGATGATTGGCTTTACGCCAACCTTTTTTGCCTGCTTGTAAAAATCAAATGCGCCGAACACATTTCCATGATCTGTCATCGCTATTGCAGGCATTTCCTGGCGAGCAACTTCTGCTACTAAATCTCCAACGCGCGCAGCACCATCGAGCATTGAATACTCGGTATGTACGTGTAGATGGACAAATGAATCAGATGACATGATGAGCGAGGTTAGTCCTTAGGGAAGGACTGCGTCGGAAAGCAACGCCAAAGAGCCGACGAGGTCAGCGGGATATGGTGCTTCAAATCTCATATCGTGACCTGATACTGGATGTTTGAAACGAAGTTCTTTGGCATGAAGCCATGGTCGAGACATGGCCAAACTTGCAGCCAATACTGGATCTGCTCCATATGTCATATCCCCTACGAGCGGATGATTGAGTGCAGAGAAATGAACTCTAATTTGATGAGTGCGTCCAGTTTCTAATTCGACCTGCACAAGTGAGACTCCGCGATAAAACTCAATTACTTCGTAGTGAGTAATTGATGGTTTTCCTTGTGCAACAACTGCAAATCGATGATCTTCTTTCGGGTGACGATCAATTGGTGCATCAATAGTTCCAGTTGTTGGATCCATATGACCTTGAATGAGCGCGTGATAAATCTTCTCAACACTGCGATCGCGAAATGCTTCTTTGAGAACGCTAAATGCTCGATCACTCTTTGCAACAATCATCAGGCCACTTGTTCCAACATCGAGACGATGAACAATTCCTTGACGCTCTGCAGGACCACTAGTTGACACTGAATATCCGGCAGCCATAAGTGCGCCAACAACTGTTGGGCCACTCCATCCCGGACTTGGATGCGCAGCACAACCAACTGGCTTATCAATGACAATGAGGTCGTTATCATCGAAAACCACTCGCAGGCCATCGAGTGGTGTCAATGGAATCGGCGCTGCATTTATCTGTTCAGGTAATAGGACTTCAATAATTTGACCTGCTTCAACGCGTGCTGATTTCGCCATCGCTTGCCCATTAGTAGTGATATCGCCATCTTCGAGAAGGCGAACTACAGATGTGCGCGAGAGTCCGAGTACGCGAGTAAGAGCGCTATCGATTCGCTCACCTGCTACCCCTTCAGGAACTGAAAGAGTTCGTAATTCTCGTGACATTTCTAAACTCCAGGCTTATCTGGTCGATCATTTCTGGGGGCAACTGGCGCAATATTGCGCACTGAAAGGATGACCGAAATTCCAGCTGCTACAACAATAGCGCTATCTGCAACATTAAATATTGGCCAATGAGGAAGGGCAATCCAATCAATAACGTGTCCCCTCAAGAAACCTGGCGCACGAAAAATTCGATCGCTGAGATTTCCAAGAATTCCACCAAGGAGTAATCCGAGAACAAGGGCCCATCCGCGATGAATAATTCGAGGTGCTACGTAAGTAATTGCGAGAATAACTGCCAGGGCAAATAGAGAGAGAAAAAGCGTTGCACCTGTTGCGAAACTAAATGCAGCTCCTGGATTGCGTACAAAAGTAAGTTGGAGAAATGAACCAATCAATTTGACTGGCTCGCGTTGTGAAAGAGTTGAGACTGCCCATGCTTTAGTTGCTAGATCGATGAGAAAAATTATCCAAGCGCATGCATAAAGAAAGCGCCAATGCTGTTGAAGTCCGTGGCGCAAGTTAGCGCCGCTCTTCCTTCTGCTTGCAAACCATGCAAAGAGTTGCACGTGGGAAAACTTGCAGACGAGCTTTACCAATGATATTTCCACACTCTTCGCACTTACCGTATGTCTTATTATCAATACGTTCTAATGCGCGCTCGGTTTGAAGAACCATTTCGCGAGCATTGATAACGAGAGACATTTCATGTTCGCGCTCGAAAGTCTTCGTTCCTGCATCAGCCTGATCATCGCCTGAGCCTTCACCTGATTCTTTAATCAATGAATCCATTTCGGCTTCAACTAGGGTTAACTCATGTTGTAAGCGCAGGAGATCTTTTGCCACTTCGCTACGAATAGCCTTGAGCTCTGCGGCACTCCATGGGGATTCGTTATCACTGACAACTACTGGAGTTGGCGCACCTTTGATTGGCTTGAGCGGTGCAACTTTCTTTCCGCTCTTCACCGGACGTGGTGGAGGAAGCATGGTGAGGCGACGCTCTTCTACGACTGGAACAACTACTGGAGCAACAATTGTTGAGACACTTACAGTCTGAGATTTTTCATCAACAGTCAGAGTTGTCTTTGAAGGAAATGGTTTTCCCGGAGCTTTCTTGACTGGAATGCTCTTCACGGCGCTCTTCTTTGCAGCGGCCTTCTTTGCAGGCGCTTTTTTAGCTACAGCTTTCTTTGCAGGTGTCTTTTTGATAGCGGCCTTCTTTGCAGGCGCCTTTTTAGCTACAGGCTTCTTAGCTGCGCTCTTCTTTGCTGGGGCGCTTTTCTTAGGCATGGCGCGCACCTTATGCGCAATCGGGCGATCGCACCAACTTCGCCACGGGTAATTTGCTCACGCCATGCTCTAGACTCCTGCCTGAACACATTTCGAGCGTTGACGGGGCCATCACCTCACGAGCTTGTTGGAAGAGTCGAGTGAGTATTTCACTCGAGGTAGAACCAAAGGTGTTTCTAATAAGAGGTATCGAGAAATCGATACAAGGCGGGTGGTACCGCGAGTTATCCATTGAGATGGAAATTCGTCCCTCCAGTTCCAATTCTCGGAGCTATCTGGAGGGTTTTTTTATGTCATTTCGCGCGATTCCTGCATCGATAGATCTGCCTGCAATGGAACATTCAATTCTTAAATTTTGGAAAGAAAACTCCATTTTCGAAGAGAGCACTAAAGCTCGCAAAAATGGTGAAGCGTGGACTTTTTATGAAGGTCCCCCAACTGCAAATGGACTACCCGGAACACACCACATTGAAGCGCGTGTTTTCAAAGATGTATTCCCCCGTTTTCAAACTATGAAAGGAAAACTCGTAGAACGTAAAGCGGGTTGGGACTGTCACGGTTTGCCCGTTGAGATTGCAGTTGAAAAGGAACTTGGTTTTTCGGGTAAGGGAGATATTGAAAAATTCGGTATCGCGCAATTCAATGACAAGTGCCGACAATCAGTAACACGCCACGTCGATGCCTTTGCAACAATGACGAATCGCATGGGCTTCTGGGTTGATTTCGATCAAGCGTATTGGACGATGGCTCCAGAATATGTGGAGAGCGTGTGGTGGAGCCTCAAAGAAATTTGGAAAAAGGGTTTACTTGTTCAAGATCATCGCGTTGCTCCATATTGCCCTCGATGTGGAACCGGATTATCAGATCACGAATTAGCGCAAGGCTACGAAAGCGTCGTAGATCCATCTGTATATGTACGTTTTCCAATTACATCCGGTGAACTTGGCGACCTTGGGGCATCTCTACTTGTGTGGACTACAACGCCATGGACACTCGTTTCTAATACCGCTATTGCTGTCCATCCAGATGTTGACTATGTATTAGTAGAAGTAACGCATGAAGAAAAGAGTGAACTTCTTGTTCTCGCGGATGCGCTGCAAAGCGCACTCACTGGTGAAGTCAAAGTATTGCGCACCATGCTTGGTAAGGACTTAGAGCGCACAACGTATTCTCGACCTTTTGACTATGTAGAGATTCCAGATTCACATTACGTTGTCTTGGCAACTTATGTAACTACTGAGGATGGAACAGGCCTTGTTCACCAATCCCCTGCCTTTGGCGCAGATGACTTACAGGTCTGTCGTGCATATGGATTACCTGTTATAAATCCAGTGGCACCGGATGGAACATTTCTTCCAGATGTTGCAGTTGTTGGTGGGCTATTTTTCAAAGATGCAGATAAGCCACTAGTAAAAGAATTGAGAAGTAAAGGCTTGCTCTATAAGCATCAACCATATGAGCACCAATATCCGCATTGCTGGCGCTGTCACACAGCACTTATCTATTACGCACAACCTTCTTGGTATATCCGTACGACATCAATCAAAGATGCGCTCATCCGTGAAAATCAGAAAACAGATTGGCATCCAGAGACAATCAAGGATGGTCGCTATGGCGACTGGCTCAATAACAATATTGACTGGGCACTATCTCGCAATAGATTCTGGGGAACACCACTTCCTATTTGGCGATGTGAGAACAAACATGAAATCTGTATTGCATCCCTTGCTGAACTTGGTGAATTAGCAGGAACAAATCTTTCTAACCTCGATCCTCACCGTCCATTTGTCGATGACATCACCTTCCCTTGCCAGGAGTGCAAGGAAGTGATGACTCGAATTCCAGAAGTAATTGATTGTTGGTATGACTCTGGCGCAATGCCTTTTGCTCAGTGGGGCTATCCGCATAAGGAGGGCTCTGCTGAAAAATTCGCAAAGGCATATCCTGCAGATTTCATTGCAGAAGCAATCGATCAAACACGTGGGTGGTTCTACACACTTATGACAATTGGAACTCTTGTTTTTGATAAGAGTTCTTATTCAACAGTTCTTTGTCTTGGCCATATTCTCGATGAAGATGGCCGCAAAATGAGTAAGCACTTAGGAAATGTTCTAGAACCAATTTCATTGATGGAACAACATGGTGCAGATGCTGTTCGTTGGTACATGCTTGCAGCAGGTTCACCATGGGCCGCGCGTCGAGTTGGCCACACTGCAATCAATGATGCACTTCGTAAAACACTTCTTACCTATTGGAATACTGTCTCATTCCATTCACTCTACGCCCATGCTGCAAATTTTGACCTGAAAGATTCTCCAGCACCGAGTGAGAGAACGCTTATGGATAAGTGGATTCTCTCTGAACTCAATTTACTAATCCAAGAAGTTGATGCTGCTTATTCTGATTTTGATTCGCAAAGCGCAGGGAAAGAACTGGCGCGCTTTATCGATGATCTTTCCAATTGGTATGTACGCCGTTCGCGTCGTCGCTTCTGGGATGGCGATGCAAGTGCTTTAGCCACACTTCATGAATGTCTTAGCGTTCTAACTCAACTTCTCGCTCCGATGATCCCATTTATAACCGAGCAAGTGTGGCAAGAATTGGTCCGTCCGACTAATGAGAAGGCGGCTCACTCTGTACATCTCAGTGATTTCCCAATTGCGGATAACTCCATGATCAATCTTGATTTGCGACGTGAAGTCTCACTTACCAAGCGAATTGTTGAACTCGGTCGAGCGGCTCGCGCTGAATCTGGAGTCAAGATTCGCCAACCTTTATCGCGGGCTCTCATTGCGGCAAGTGGCTGGGCATCTTTACCAGTTGCAATGCGCGAACAAATTGCTGATGAGCTCAATGTAATCTCACTCGAAGATATCGCCGATGCTGATGGAGATTTAGTTGATATCTCGATCAAGGCAAATTTTAGAACTCTTGGCACAAAATTCGGTGGCGCTGTTCAAGAAATAGCCAAAGCCATTGGTGCACAAGATGCAACAGAGCTAGTTCGCACCCTTCGTGCTAAGGGAACAAGCACGATTTCTGCGGGCTCATCTTCGTGGGAAATCTCCTTAGAAGATTTAGCCATTACAGAAGTACCTAAGAGTGGCTGGATGGTGGCCAGCCATGATGGTGAGAGTGTTGCACTCGATCTAGAACTAACCCCATCTCTTATTGCAGCGGGAAATGTCCGCGAAGTAATCCGATTTATCCAAGAGCGTCGCAAGAGTGATGGCTTTGATATCTCAGATCGAATCGATATTGCGTGGAATGCATCCGATGTAGTTGCTCAGGCTGTACTTGCTGACTTAGAACATATCAAGAGTGAAGTACTAGCAATCGATATGAAACAAGATTTAGCTCTTGATTTCTCAGATAACGAACTAGGAATGAATGTAATACTAAAGAAGAATTCCTAATTCTTTAGAGCGAACCAACAATTGGAATCAATAGTTGGATAGCGAAGAAAAGCACAATGAAAGAGAGATCTAAACTGACTGCGCCAATGCGTAGTGGTGGAATAAATCGTCGTACAAAACTCATTGGCTTTTCAGTTATTGAATACACGGCTTCAACAAAATATAGAGAGATTCCACTAGGACGCCAGTTGCGCGCAAAAATTCTTACATAATCAAGAATCAAGCGACCTAATAGAGCGAATAAAAAGATCTGCAGAATGAGAACAAGGATAGAACCGATCTGAAACATAGCTCTATAAGTTAGTTCTGATTGAAAAAGCTGGCTTGTGCAGCTGCTGATTTATCTTCAGAACTCACAGAAACATTTGCTGGTGAGAGCAGGAATACTTTCTTTGTCACTCGCTCGATGGTTCCATTGAGACCAAATGCAAGTCCACTTGCAAAATCGATCAGTCGTGTACATGCAGCTTCATCCATGTCAGTCAGATTGATGATGACTGGATTGCCTTGACGATAGTGCTCACCGATTGTTCGTGCTTCATTATAAAAACGTGGGTGAAGAGTAATGATGCGATCTAGCACTGGAAGATCTAATTGAGGAGCTGGTGCAAGAGTTGCTGAATGCATGGAACCTACTTGACGTGGTTCGCGAGTCTTGATGCGAACATCAGGTACACGGGCTGCTTCTTGTGCGGCAACAGGTGTATCAAATTCTGGGTCGTCCATAAGTCCGAGATAGTTTGCGACGCGTCGCATTGCATTAGCCATACGTAAAAGGTTACATCTCAGGCGTACGAGAACCGAGGATTGAGCTGCCTACGCGTATATGTGTCGCACCATGTGAAATTGCACTTTCATAATCACCACTCATCCCTGCAGATAGGGCTTTTGCAGATGGAAAATTACTAATAAAAACCCCGTGAATTGCTGCTAATTCTGAAAAGGCTTTATCGGCTTCAACTCCCAGTGGGGCAACGGCCATGAGTCCCATCAGTTGGGTTCCGGCAGTGGAAAGAACTGAGTCGGCTAATTTTGTGAGTTCTTGCGGGGGCACTCCCCCGCGGCCATGTGCGCCATCGAGTGATACTTGAATGAAAATTCCAAGTGATGCCCCTTGGCGTTCTTTGCACAGCGTTGCAATCTTCTCTAAATGATCATGCGAATCAAGGGAATGAATAACGCTCGCCCACTTGGTTATAGATTTCAATTTGTTTCCCTGAATCTGTCCTTGAAAATGCCAACGTCCTTGAATTTCTTGAGATTTGGCTGCTCCTTCGCTATCCCGATTCTCACCGAAGTCACGAATTCCTAAATCATGAAGGATCTGGGCATCACTTACAGGAAATGTCTTGGTAACGGCAATAAGTTCAATCGCACTGAGATCTCGATGAGATGCCTGCGCACTTACTCGAATCTTCTCTCGTACTTGCGCAAGATTGTGCGCAATCTCCTCTGTGCGAGTACTCATAATGCAATCACTCCTACGGTGCGACCCGTTACTCCATCACGGCGATATGAAAAATGATCCATGCTTTCACCGGTACATATCTCTGACACATGTACTGTGACACCACGCTGGATAAGCATCTCCTTGAGAGATCGAGCTAAATCTAATGCATGAGTGCCCTTCGCTGTTTGCGACCGTGATGCT
>CAIZHT010000159.1 GCA_903932885.1 uncultured Actinomycetes bacterium | reverse complement strand
TGGTCGTACGCCACGTTCAAATCCGGCAACGTACACAGGTGTATTCGACAAAATTCGCGCGCTCTTTGCTGAAACAACCGAGGCGAAGGTTCGCGGTTACCAGCAAGGTCGCTTCTCATTCAATGTAAAAGGCGGTCGCTGTGAGAATTGCTCAGGTGATGGAACGATCACAATCGAGATGAACTTTTTGCCAGACGTCTATGTACCCTGCGAAATTTGCCATGGCGCCAGATATAACCGTGAAACATTGGAAGTTCATTACAAGGGCAAGACAATTGCTCAAGTACTTGATATGCCTATTGAAGAGGCACATACCTTCTTTGAATCAGTGACGACTATTTCGCGCTTTCTCAAAACTCTCTGCGATGTTGGTTTGGGCTATGTCCGCCTTGGGCAATCTGCGCCAACTCTCTCGGGTGGTGAGGCGCAACGTGTAAAGCTTGCGACCGAATTACAGCGTCGTTCAACGGGGCGAACAATCTACGTTCTTGATGAACCAACGACAGGGCTTCACTTTGAAGATGTCAGCAAACTACTGGGAGTACTCAATCGTCTAGTTGATTCTGGAAATACTGTTGTTGTGATTGAACACAATCTTGATGTCATCAAATCCTCTGACTGGGTTATCGATATGGGGCCAGAGGGTGGGTTTAGAGGCGGAATCGTTGTTGCGCAAGGTACGCCTGAAGAAGTTGCTTTGAATACGAAGAGTTACACAGGACAGTACTTAGCAGAGATTCTTGAATCAAATAGAGCCAAACCAAGTACGAAAAAAGCTACGGTCAAGAAGAAGCCTTAGTCATGGCCGATCCGCTTTCTTATAGACCAGCGATTATTCCTGAAGAACCAGGGGTATATCGTTTCTATAATGAGGCCGACAAAGTAATTTATGTCGGCAAGGCTCTCAATCTTAAGAATCGATTGAGTAGCTATTTTCAAAGCGGTCTAATGATGCGCACCAATCGCATGGTTCACGAGGCGGTACGCGTTGATTGGACGATTGTTGCTACTGAAACCGAGGCGCTGGCACTGGAGTATTCCTGGATCAAGCAATATGCACCCACATACAACATTCAATTTCGAGATGATAAGTCGTATCCCTATTTAGCAATATCAGAAGGTGAAGAATTTCCACGGGTATTCATAACTCGTAAATCGAAGAGGCCAGGACTTACCTATTTTGGCCCGTACATCAATACATGGGCACTACGTAGTACTTTCGATGTGATACTAAAAATCTTTCCAATTCGCTCATGCACGACTGGAAATTTTGAAAGAGCACGTAAGTCAAAGCGCCAATGTTTACTGGGTGATATTGGAAAATGCGCTGCTCCATGTGTTGGATGGATTTCCCAACCAGAACATAAAGAGTTGAGTTCACGGCTTGCTTCCTTTATGTCTCATGGAAATGGAAAGATTCTCCCAATTCTCCAAGAAGAAATGACACGAGCATCAGATAGTGAAGAGTATGAGCGCGCGCTAAAGATTAGAGATCAGATAGCGGCACTGGAGAAAGCGCAAGAATCAGCAGAGTCGGCGCTATCGGCAAATCTGACTGCAGATTTCATCGCACTTCATCAAGAGGGTGCTCATGCAGCAGGAACGCTTTTCACTGTACGCGAAGGCGGAATCAAAGGATCTCGCTCATGGATTGTCGATCAAGAACGAGCCCTTGAGGGAGATGATCAGATAGGTGCACTTCTCTCTTCAATTTATAGTCAAAGTGTTGCCCAAGAGATTCCTGCTGAGATTGTGATTTCAGATTTACCAGTAGACCAAAGCGCTATTGAAGCATGGCTTTCTGGAATACGCGGCTCGAGTGTAACTTTGAAGATTCCACAACGTGGAGAAAAAGCAGAATTACTAGCAACGGTCAAACGCAATGCTCAATACGCTCTTATCCAGTATTTGAGTAAGCGGGCAACTGATGCGGCAGTAAGTGGAAAAGCACTTACAGAAATTGAAGAGTTACTTGATTTGCCTAGAACCCCGCTTCGTATTGAATGTTTCGATATTTCAAATATTTCAGGAACCTCCGTTGTTGCATCCATGGTGGTATTTGAAGATGGCCTTGCAAAAAAGAGTGAGTACCGCCGATTTATCATCGATACGACAGAGGGCTTTGACGATACACGTGCGATACATCAAGTAATTTCAAGACGCTTGAAAAGACTTATCAATGATCGAGATGTAGATGCATCTGAGGTCGCACAACTGGGTGGGCGATTGAGTAAATTCTCATACCCGCCTCAACTTATCGTTGTCGATGGTGGTGCTCCACAAGTAAGTGCTGCAGCGCGGGCGATGGCAGAACTCGGTGTCACTGATATTGCACTGTGTGGTTTAGCAAAGCGCTTAGAAGAAGTATGGATTCCTAATTCTAAAGATCCCCTGATTCTGCCTCGAACGAGTGAAGGAATGTACTTGCTCCAACGTATTCGAGATGAAGCACATAGATTTGCAATCACTTTTCACCGTTCACGTCGATCTAAAGTTATGTTGGAGTCATTACTCGATGAGATTCCAGGGCTAGGAGCTACGCGTCGCACGGCTCTATTGGAAAAGTTTGGCTCCGTTGCAGGAATACGTAAAGCAAGTACAGAAGAAATTTCGCAGATTCCAGGTATTGGAGAGAAAATTGCAGCTGCTATCTCGGAGCATCTTTCCCACGTCGGCGTTGGTAACGTGAACACGACGACAGGTGAAATTTCCTAATGGAGCTCGTCGACCTAAGAAATAAGGGTGCTTGACAGGTGATGCAGGATAGGAAGATGGCACAGGAAATGCT
>CAIZHT010000158.1 GCA_903932885.1 uncultured Actinomycetes bacterium | reverse complement strand
GTTGGGGCCAGAATTCGTAAAAACTCTTCAACCTGCATGTACTTATCTGATTTAGAAGGCTTGATGACTCCTTTTGAATCAGAGATACCAACTTCCATAAGGAATGGGTCATTCGGATTGAGCAGACGATTCTTATTGCGATCATGGCTTAGTAGCTGCTCATTTATACCTTTCGTGCGGGTTACAAGAGCCTCCCCTTTTTTAGAAATACGAATAGAAAGTGAACCTGAAGTTTGTTCTACCAAAATATTCGCATAACCAGATCTCAACAAATCATTAGAATCAAAATTTGTTGGCAAATAGTTCTTCGCAGTACTTTGGCGACCGTCATTTTCAATCACTTGTAAATGTAATTGATTTTTGATTTGAACAGGACGAATATCAATTCGCTCACACGGTGTTTGCATTTTGCGACGCCTACCGGATAGGACGACACGAACTAAGTTTTGAGAATCACTTATAAGGGCAGCAGCCTCAGATAACGCTTCGTCTAGCTCAAGTGCCATTGAGCAAACTTAGCAAATGACCGCACTACCTTTTTCGTGAGGCAAAATTTCTAGAGTCTTCTTTGGAAATGCCTTGGAAAACATTTCAGCAAGCTCGCGCTCTCCATCTCGGTTTACATCATCGATAACAATGACCGCCTTGGTAGATAATCTAGATTCAAACTCTTTGAGCGCTGGTTGGCGAGCTTTAGGATTTTTCGACCCTGGTGGACCGTCGATAACGAGTAAATCAATATTCTTTAGATTTTTCAGTAGGTTTAGGTCATACCAATCTGTACCAGATACATGTGAAGTCAATGGAGCTACTCGTATCTCAACATTTTTTACTCCATGCTCCTTGAGCATATCTCTCGTCTTTTGTGCAAACTCCTCTGAGTGATCAATACTGATTATCTTTGTTCGCCCTTGCGAAGCCTTTGCCATTACAAGTGTTGAGATTCCAGAGCCAAGTTCGACAATTAATTTAGGACGATTCTTACGAACTAAATCCATAAGAGTGAGTAATAGATCGGGCGATGCCGCCCAACTACGAGTAGGCGGCAATGGTGCAGTGAATTTCATGAGTGAGAGCAACTGAGCAAAGTATTCGCCTTGACGGTAGTGCTGCCACATATCTTTACTTGAAGATTTCAAGCTCTTTTCAAGATCCCTGTTTTGCTCAGAGACTTTATTCATCTTGCGATGAATGCCTCGCACAGAGCGCACGACATATATTGATGCCAGAAGTAAAACTAAAGAAAGTGCGGTCTGGAGCAGGCTAAGCATTGAAATATTCTAGCGAGTCATTGGCAATCTGATGTGGATAGCAAGACCGCCTAATGGACTTTTGCGCAATGACAATTCTCCCTTATGTAATGCAACTACTGCGCTCATAATGCTCATGCCTAGTCCACTTCCACCGGTTTCTCGAGATCTAGAACGGTCGAATCTCTGCAGGGAACGGATTCCTTCGCCATAAGCACTTTCGGTCAAACCCGGACCGCCATCTTCAATTACTAAATGAATCTCTTTGCTTTTAGATTTCAAAGTAATTTTCACGGGTGAATCTTTAGGGGTATGTCGATCAATATTCAAGAGTGCATTCTGAATCAAACGTTGAAGATGAACTTGCGACCCTGAATATTCGATAACTTCATCACATATAAATGTGACTGGGTGGGCAGGTGAAATTGCCTTAAAATCATTTACGTGATTGAGAAGCACTTCACTCAAATCAAATAATGAAGGTGTAATTGTCTTTGTTTCACCAAGTTCAGCTAAAAGAAGCAAATCTGTAATCAATGAATCCATCCTTGCGATTTCACTACCTAGTCTTTCAAATGCCCTCTTTTCATCCTCAACAGTAGGTAACTTTTTCAGGGCTAAGAGCTCTGAATATCCTCTTATAACTGTAAGAGGGGTGCGCAATTCATGAGCAGCATCACCTAAAAACTCTTGCATTCTTTGTAGCCGTTCTCTTTCATTACGAACTCTGTTGCGTTTGGAGTTCCAAATAATTATTAGAGAGGCTAGGAAGTTTGCAATAAGAATGAAGGCAAGTAGACGTAATTGATTTGATCGCACTTTACGATCGAGGTCTTGTGTAGAAATCGCAAATAAGAGGAACTCATTTTCGGGTAATTCTATTGCAATAGCACGAATGTGTTGGTTGCCCTGCAAAAATATTGGTGTTGAAAGTGCGCGAGTAAGGTCTTTTGAGCCAACAAATATCTGTGAAATTTGAGTTGCTTCTCGCAGAATTGTTATCTCTGTAGGTTGTGCTATGAATGCAATTGCGATATCTATACTGTTGATTTCTGCTGAAGCTAACGCTTCATCTATTGCATCTTCGGGATTCATGAGTGGTTCTGCAATAACTCGGTTGAGGTTACGGTCAAGAAGATCAAGATCGGCTCGGTATGAGCCCCAAACAGCAAAGCTTCCAATCAAAAAAGAGATGAGTGTTGTAAGAAGGATCGCCCCTACTACCGGCCTGAATCTAATCTTCATGCGCTTTCTTTAGCTTCATTTATCTGAAAACCAACCCCGCGAATCGTCTTGATTCCTTCATAACCGTCACGATGCAGTTTTTTTCTCAGATACGAAATATAAGTATCCACAACAGTACTTTCTGACTCGAAAGTAATCCCCCAGACTTCACTCAAAAGTAGTGCCTTGGAAAGGACTCGGCCTTTCTTCTCCATCAACATCTGCAGTAATCGAAATTCTGTGGGTGATAAATTGATGTCATCTCTTTCAAAAGTAACCTTGTGTAATTCTTCATCAAGTGTTATTGGCCCACATGTGAGAGTACGTGCTACTTCAACGGATTTCTTTGATCTACGAATTATCGCTCTCACTCTCAAGATGAGTTCTTCTAATCCAAAAGGCTTGATCACATAATCGTCAGCACCAAGTTTTAGACCTCGAGATATATCTTGTTGATCACCTCGAGCGGTAAGCATTAGCACTGGGACTAAATCTTGCGTCGCTCTCAGTCTCTCTACTAATTCAAAACCATCCATCAAAGGCATATTAATATCTATGATTATCAAATCTGGTTTATTTGAACGAAGAGCCGTTAGTGCAGACATTCCATTGTCAGCTTCAATAGTTTCAAATCCGGCAATCTTTAGTGTGTCTCGAAGCAAGTCGCGAACACCAGCTTCGTCATCGACAACCATTATTAGATCACTCATGCGGCAACTCTGGCATGAGTTGATGCTAAATCCAATAAATGACAAGCTCCTCGTAAGATTCTCACAGGAAAACCACAATTTTCACCGGGAGTATTGCCTCATAGCCGCAAAGGTTATAAACCATTTGCAATAAGGAGAGCCATGAAAATATCAACAAAGAAGAGTGCGGTAATACTTGCTCTTACCGCTAGTTTCGTCATCGGGAATACATCAGCAGTATTTGCAGCTTCAACTCCAAATCCAAATCGAGTTGCATATGATGCACAAATTGCACTCCACAAGGTTGCTATGGAGAAGCACAGAGCAGATATGAAGTCATTTCATGGTTCAATGAAAGTCCGAAATGAATCTCGTAAGGCAATTAATGCAACTTTCAAAGCAACAGTTGATAAAGCTGTGGCCGAATACAAAGCCGCGATTGCCCTTGCAACTACTGCTGAAGGCAAGAGTGCAGCACTTGCAACAAGAAAAACTGCTGTCGCTGCCGCAAGTGCAGTTCGTGATGCAGCTGTTACAGCGCTAGGCGCACTTCCGGTAAAACCAACAGAGCCAGTGAAACCAACTCGACCAGAGAAGATGGCACGTGAGCCAAAAGCTCCACGTCCTTCAACAGCAGTTTCTCCTTCTGCATAAATAGATCACAACTCATAGGGTGAATAAAACCCCTGGTACCTATGGTGCCAGGGGTTTTTGCTATTACAGGAGAGTGAGAAGTGCAAGCGCCTAAAGAGTAGAAATAATTTCTTGTAACTGCCCCACGTGCGATTTTGTGTGATTGCTTGCAAGAGTTAGTACATCAGCAAGAGTGACCTCACCCTTTTCGGAATGAATTCCTACGCGATTCCAATCT
>CAIZHT010000157.1 GCA_903932885.1 uncultured Actinomycetes bacterium | reverse complement strand
GATCGCCTTGAAGTTCTTATGCAAATCACTGGTGTAGATCCACTCAAAGGAACTGCAGAGGCTCGAATCTTGCCGTGGCCAAATTCTGAAGCTGTAGGTTATAGGTTCAAGAGTGGTTGGTTACCAAAGAAAGATGTATTACTGCACGTCGACTCTGTCATTGGTGCAAGTAACGGTGGAAGTAATCTTTATGAATTCAAGAAAGATGTTCCAGTAGGTGGCTTTGATTTACAGATTGATCAGCAACCAGGGGAGTCAAACCGTTCGCAGGTTGCGTGGTACCCACTCGATGTTTATGCCTTTGAAGTTCCGGTAAGTGCTTCATATACCGATGACAATGGAGATATTCAAGATCTTGCAATCTTGCCCCTTGATTACACGAAGAATATAGATACTTTCGATATTCGTATGGCCCATGGCTATTGGAGTGATCCAGATAAGTTAGTAACTCTTGAAGATAAAGATTCAATAGATAATGCAATCGATGAATTCAATCAGGGTTTATCTTCATCCGTTTTCACCGCAGATCGCTCGAATTCAACGAAATTACTTGTTGTAATTATTTTGTTATTGATGATCACTGCTCTCACTTCCGTTTCGATCATGGCTTACATGGTTGCTAATGGACGTCGTCCGCCAACGCTCTCATCACTTATTTGGTCTGCAGCGCTGACATATTCTTTGATTTCACTGCGCGGACTTATGCCAGGTTCACCGCCGATTGGAATTTTCATCGACAAAGTGGTCTATTTCCCATCATTGGTTGTGACTCTTACATGCTCGCTCTGGATCTTGGTTATCTGGACCAAACGCGACGATTTCGAGAGCTAAGAGCCCCACTTCTCGCGTGAATTCCTGTGGCCCTGCTCACGAATTACATGCATGTAACTCAATGAGGCCGATTTCCCTATTTTGAGCGCGCGCTTTAGACTAACCCCTCGCGCCATTTCTGATTTTGTGGGGAATATCCACATGGGATTTGAACTGGTCATTTCATGCGCAACAGAGAAGTAGGTAAAGCTTGGCGAGTAAAGATGGTGCTATCGAAATCGAAGGCACCGTAGCTGAAGCGCTACCGAATGCAATGTTTCGAGTGGAATTAACTAATGGTCACAGAATTCTTGCGCACATTAGCGGCAAGATGCGAAAGAACTACATTCGCATCCTTCCTGCTGATCGTGTGATTGTTGAACTAAGTCCATATGACCTCACCCGAGGTCGAATTATTTATCGTTACAAGTAAAACTGTAACTTTTAGTGAAATAGGAGTTCGTCAATGAAGGTCAATCCAAGCGTGAAGAAGATTTGCGATAAGTGCAAAGTTATTCGCCGCAAGGGTCGAGTCATGGTCATTTGCGAAAACTTACGTCACAAGCAGCGTCAAGGATAAGTAGAAACTAACTCGTATTACGACTTCTAATTTATTAGAAGACCTTTGGTCCGGTAGGCCAGAGAACAGTAATGCGGAGGACCTCCGGATACAGATAGGTAGATAAATGGCACGTCTCGTTGGTGTTGATCTTCCACGTGAAAAACGCGTTGAAGTCGCACTCACTTACATATTCGGAATGGGTCTTACCCGTTCCCAAAAAACACTAGCCGCAACTGGCATCAGCCCAGATGTTCGCGTAAAAGATTTGCAGGAGCCAGAGCTCGCAAAACTTCGTGAATACATCGAAGCTAACTTCAAGATTGAAGGCGATCTTCGCCGTGAAATCTCCGGTGACATCCGTCGCAAAGTTGAAATTCAAAGCTACCAAGGTATTCGTCACCGTAAGGGACTACCTGTTCGTGGTCAGCGCACACATACAAATGCTCGTACACGTAAGGGTCCTCGTAAGGCAATTGCAGGTAAGAAGAAGGTGACTAAGTAATGGCCGCTCCTAAGACAAAAACTGCTGCACCTGCAAAGGGCAAAGTTAAAATTCGTAAGAAAGAGAAGAAGAACGTTGCTGTTGGACAAGCTCACATCAAGAGCACATTCAACAACACAATCATCTCAATTACAGATCCAACCGGCGCTGTTATCTCTTGGTCATCATCTGGCCAAGTTGGTTTCAAGGGCTCACGTAAGTCGACTCCATTCGCAGCACAGCTTGCAGCAGAAGCTGCAGCACGTCGCGCACAGGAGCACGGCTTAAAGAAAGTAGATGTTTTCGTTAAGGGCCCAGGCTCTGGACG
>CAIZHT010000156.1 GCA_903932885.1 uncultured Actinomycetes bacterium | reverse complement strand
TCATGTAAATAACTTTTGTACCAACTGTGGCAAGAACAGTCTTACTACCTGATTTCACGGTGTTTTTGCCGATCTTTGCAAGTGCGCCATTGATTGTTATTTTCAGTCCTGCTGTGGATCCGACTGCAGCAATTGTCATTATGCGTTTTGACACAATGACACTAATACTTGTGGCTCCCGTGGAAGTTGACGCGGTTGGCTTTGGAGTTGGTGATGCTGATGGAGAAACTGTTGGCTTTGGAGTGGCACCAACAACTTTGGCAGTCACGGTAAGAATTGTCTGCACAGTATTTGACTGACCATATTTACCGCCTGGTGATTGAACAGCTGAAAGCGTTGTTGTTCCTGGTGCTACGCCGACAACAGTTCCATTCACAATTTTTGCTACTTTTTCATCGAGAACTGAGTATGTCCAGATTCCAGGTGAGTTTGAAGTTGGATTCTTTATCTTTGCGGCCGTATCTTCTGCAGCAATTGATTGCGGTTCAAATGCTCCAATAGTTGGAGTTACACCGAGTACGCGAATTGTAAATTGAGTCATACCTGCAACCCAGTACGCAGATGCTGCTTGTGACAAAGTAATCGTGACTAAACCTGCATCACCTAACTTGATTGAGTTTCCTGAAACAGTTGCGATCTTTGGATCACTTGAAATATATGTCCATGTGCCATCTGATTTAGATACGGGATTCACAATAACAACATCAGGATCTCCTGCTAATTTTTCAAGATTAGGTAGCGCCGTATATGTAGGAGTTCCCTTTACGGTCAGCGTCATCGTTACCGGCTTTGATGGACCAAATTTTGCAGATGCTTCTTGCTGGGCGGTAATTGTTGTCTTTCCAGGCGCAATTATTCGCGCATTATTTCCATCAACAGTTGCAACCTTAGGGTCAGATGATGTCAGCGTCCATGCACCCGTTGAGTTAGAAGTAGGAACAACGAGTGAGATAGAGGGCGATGATGTTGCACTTTGAGTAACGGTTATGTCATTGAGCGAACCAACAGTTGGATCTGCGGCTAGAACTGTTACAACCATTGTTGTTTTAGCCGAGCTATAACCACCTGAGGGTGATTGTTTAGCAGTAACTGTTGTTGTGCCTGCACGCAGTGGAGTCAGCGTGACACCAGAAATCGTTGCAACCCCAGGTGTGCTAGAAGTAAATGTCCAACTACCAACAGAATTAGATGTCGGTGGAGTTAGATCTACTTTTGCAATGCTATCTATTGTCAAAGTGATACTCGTAAAAGTTCCAAGCGTTGGAGTAACGGCAGTGATGGTCAGTTCCATTGTCGTTTTTGCAGTCAACCATTCAGCGGTCGCAGCTTGGGTAGCAGTAATAGTTACTTTTCCGCCATCGAGAAGAGTTACTTTGGTTCCGCTCACAGTCGCAATTGCCGCATCCGATGATGTAAATGTCCACGAACCTTTAGATGAAGAAGTTGGAGCAACAAGTGTGAGTGAGCCTGTATTCAGGCCGACTGTCTTTGATGCAAAGGCACCTAATGTAGGAGTACCAGGGCGAACATAGAATTGAACGGTTCGCGTTGCACTTCCATATGCACCACTAGCTGCTTGAGTAAATGTGATTCTTGTAGTTCCTGGAGCAAGCAATGTGACAACTAATCCTTTCGCAGTTGCGATTGCAGGGTTATCAAAAGTGACAGTAAATGCACCCGGTGAATTTGTAGTTGGTGGAGTTACCGTGACAGTGCCTTGATCCAGTGTTGTGGTTATTGCACTAATTGAACCCAAGAGAGTTGTTGCGCTCCAAGCCGCAGGTATTGAGGCGAGCGAAGATAAAACAAGGGCAAGTGAAATAACTACTTTTCTCTTCATATTCTTATTATCTCGGTGAAGTAATTTGTAACGAGGGATTTCTGCTGCGATTCACCTGTGACTTTCGATGGTGGGCCCAGACGGGCTCGAACCGTCGACCCACGGATTAAAAGTCCGTTGCTCTACCGACTGAGCTATAGGCCCCACTGCGCACTTACATTTCAAAACTCTAAGTCGCAGGCGAATCGTATCGGAGTTTTTTGGCTCTATCTTCCGCGTGATGCACGCAGTAATCGATCCCTAATTGCCACAGCAAGGCCATCGCCCTCGGGTGCAATCACTGCGATTTCAGTAATTCCTTGGCTATCACCAGCTCGAAGCGCAGAATAAAGAGAGTGCGCATATTCATCAATATCTCGAGGGGCGGCCAACCGGATTGCGCCTTGAGGAGTTGATATCTCTGCGAGCGCGATGAAGCCTTGACCGTTGGTTGCATGTGTATTCAAAATTACTTTTGCTTGTGGTGAGTAGTGATTTTCTAGTGAGCCACTGACTCGAATTACATCATCTACATTTTCTAGTAAAGAAAGCCCCGTTGAATCGACAATCATTTCCTCTGTTATTGCACCTGGTCGCAAGATTTGTGGCAATGCATGTGTGCAATCAATAATTGTTGATTCAACACCAACGTGTGATGCTCCCCCATCCATAATTTGATCGTGGGGCTGTAAGTATTCACCGATCTCTTCTTGGACTGCCTGTGCGGTAGTTGGTGAGACTTGACCAAATCTATTGGCACTAGGAGCTGCAATTCCAGCGCCACCGATTTTTGAAAATGCATTCAGGAGTGCAAGGGCAAGCACGTGATCAGGAACTCTGACTCCAACACTTTCTTGGCCACCCGTTATGAAATCTTGGGCAAGGCGTGAGCGTTTCAAAATAAGTGTCATTGGCCCCGGCCAAAAATCACGCGCTAAGGCGATTGCATATGCAGGAATCTCTTCGCACCACTTATCCATATCGTTCATTGAAGCAATATGAACAATCAGGGGATGATCCTGCGGGCGACCTTTGACTTCATAAATTCTTGCAACCGCGCTTGCATTGGTTGCATCAGCGCCGAGTCCATAAACAGTTTCAGTTGGGAATGCCACTAATGAGCCAGCACGTAATTGCGCAGCTGCTTGGTCTATGGCATCTGCTGTGCAGGTAGAGATAAATTGTGAAGGCGTCATATGTGGAGCAATTATCGCGCTTTTTGCGAGAAGATAAGC
>CAIZHT010000155.1 GCA_903932885.1 uncultured Actinomycetes bacterium | reverse complement strand
TAGAACTGAGTCGAGGACGTATCCACTTGCAGCAACTGTTAGACCAGTAAATGCATTGAGAAGTGAGATGACGATCGGTACATCTGCTCCACCCACTGGTAGTACAAAGAGCACACCAAAGAGAAGGGAGAGACCGGCGAGTATCAATAGTGGAGTTGTTCCAAGAGCAGTGACAACCCATACCGCTACACCTAATACTGCAACGAGTGTTCCTGCAATAACAAAGCGTCCGCCAGGAAATACAACTGGGCGTGTAGTCATAAGCTCTTGAAGCTTCATAAATGTAATGATGGAACCGCTAAATGAAACACATCCAACAATGACGGTAAATACTGTAAAGATTACTTCTGCTGTTGTTGCTGTATCGCCAAGGTTGAGGTATTCAACGATTGCAACAAGTGCTGCTGCGCCACCACCAACACCATTGAATAGTGCAACTAGTTGTGGCATTTGAGTCATCTGAACTTTGCGAGCGGCAGGGACTCCAATGAGGGTACCTACTGCAATTGCACCAAGGATCCATCCCAAGTTATTGAGCGGAAGTGATGAACCTTCATTTGCGTAGAAGAAAACAACGAGTGTTGCGATAGTTGCACCAACTGCGCCGATCTTATTTCCGCGGCGTGCAGTCTTTGGATGTGACAAACCTTTGAGAGCAAGAATAAAACAGATGCCTGCAAAGAGGCCTATGAGGTCATAAATAGTGCGGCTCATTATTTCTTACCCTTGAACATCTCAAGCATTCGATCTGTTACGACAAAGCCACCGACCATGTTTATAGTTGCAAGCACGATTGCAGTAACTGCTAGTCCGAGTTCAAGATTTGTAGTGCTGTGGTCGGCAACGATAATTGCTCCGACCAAAATCACACCGTGAATTGCATTTGCTCCACTCATAAGCGGTGTGTGCAGAGTTGAAGAAACTTTCGATACAACTTCAAAACCGACGAATACCGCCAGCGTAAAGATGGAGATGATGGCAACTGCATTCATTACTTAGCTCCTCCCGAATTTCTGCGAGCACCAGCATGCGTTACTGCTGCACCATTGATAATTTCATCCTCAAAATTGAGGTCGAATGAGACAGGTGCACCATCTGCGCCAGCCTTAGTAAATAGAGTAAGTAGATTGACTACATTGCGTGAATACAAACTTGAAGCGTGGAATGACAACTGACTTGGAACATCTTTTCCGCCCCAAATCTTTACTCCACCTGCGGTAGTGATAACTTCACCAGGCTTAGATCCTTCAACATTGCCACCAGATTCTGCAGCTAAGTCAACGATT
Source organism: uncultured Actinomycetes bacterium (assembly GCA_903932885.1). The sequence continues at coordinate 4,524 of CAIZHT010000155.1, read as the reverse complement.
ATTGTTCCTGGAGCCATTGAATCAACCATGGCTTGTGTCATCAAACGAGGTGCAGCGCGACCAGGAACAGCGGCAGTAGTAATGACTAAATGTGATTTTGCAATATACGGTGTCAAAAGTTCACGCTGTTTCGCTGCGCGCTCTTCGGTCATCTCACGTGCATAACCACCAGCGCCTTCTAGTGCTTCAAGTTCGAGTTCAATGAAAGTTGCACCCATTGATTTCACTTCATCAGCCGATGATGGTCGCACATCGTATGCAGAAACAACTGCGCCAAGTCGACGAGCTGTTGCAATTGCTTGCAATCCTGCAACGCCGGCGCCTAGTACAAGTACTTGAGCTGGTGTCACTGTTCCAGCTGCGGTCATAAGTAATGGGAAGAAGCGAGGTGACATTTCTGCGCCAACTAGCACCGCACGATAACCCGCACATAGTGCCTGCGAAGTAAGTGCATCCATTGACTGAGCGCGCGATATACGTGGAACGAGTTCAAGGGAGAAAGCTGTAACTCCAGCATTTGCTGCTGCTTCAATTGAATCAACTGCTGTAACGGGAGAGAGGAAAGAGATCGTAATTGCGCCCTTTTTTAACTTCGACATCTGTGCTGGTGTGAGTGGCTGTACCGATAAAACTACATCGGCATCGCTGAGCACTTCACCTTTAGCAATCGATGCACCTGCACTGACATATTCGGCATCAGTTGCTTGAGCGTGAATGCCAGCACCGGATTCGATATGAACATCGAGTCCAAGTCTGGTGAGTTTATTAATGATGTCTGGAACAAGCGCTACGCGCTTTTCTCCATTTCGAATTTCTAAAGGGACGGCTACTCGCATGCCCATAAGGTATCGGTTACTTGCGAGTCAGGCTACTTCGAACCTACTAATTCTCCGCGTGATAAGTGATACAACAGTGCCTGAATTGTTGTGCGGCGATGATATGCCTCGCGCCAAATTACAGATCGTGGACCATCAATGACGGATGCAGAAACTTCCTCTCCGCGATGTGCTGGTAAACAATGCATGAATATTGAATCTTTTTCAGTGGCTGCCATCAAGGAATCGGTTACAGAGAAGGGAGATAGTGCTGCCACCTTCTCTTTTCTATCCGACTCTGAATCCCCCATAGACATCCATACATCTGTATAGAGAACACTTGCATTGCGTGCTGCTTCATCTGCATCATGGATTACTTCAACTGTGCCACCACTCTTTTTTGCGATGCTCTTGGCAAGTTCAACATATTCATTATTAGGTGCCCATGTGCCTTGCGGAGTTGCAGCAACTACGTGAGCTCCCATGATTGCACCCATCACTAACCATGCATGAGCCATATTGTTTCCATCACCTAGATAAACAAATTTACGACCTGAAATATCTTTACCAAATGTTTCACGAATCGTTAGCCAATCTGCAAGCAATTGTGTTGGGTGATCATCATCAGTAAGTGCATTGATCACTGGAATTGATGCATACTTACCAAGTTCATCAACTTCGCTTTGTGCAAAAGTTCTAATGATGAGTGCATCGCAGTAGCCACTAATAATCTTTGCAGTATCTGCAATTGTTTCCCCGCGACCTAGTTGCAATTCATCACCACGAATAAATATTGGGGTTCCACCCAAATGCGCAACGGCAGTTTCAGAGGAGAGACGCGTACGAGTTGAAGGCTTTGTCATATAGATGGCCACAGTTTTATGGGCAAGAGCGGTAGAGGCAGAGAGAGGTTGTGCTGCAAAATCACTTGCAGTTGCAAGCAGGAGTTCAATATCCTCGCGAGATAGATCTGCTGTGTGCAATAAGTCCTTCATTTAGCAATTCTACCCGCAGAAAGAGGATGCTCAAAGCAAGATATGGCAGGTATCCTTGCTCCCATTATGGGAATCTTTAGGAAACTTGGAACTCAAGGCGATACTGATACTGATTTATTGACTCGCCCAGAGCTTGTTGAAGACGATGGCAATCATGATCGATTTTCACATTACGTGAAGAAAGAAAAAATCGTTGAATCTGCAGTTACTGGAAAAGCTGTAAAGGCATTGTGTGGAAAGAAATGGATTCCATCACGCGATCCCGAAAAATATCCAATCTGCCCTACGTGTAAAGAAATTCACGCAGGTTTGCGTCCGGCTCCAGAAGACAAATAGCAAATAAAATAGATATAGATAGCACGCTATCGATTGTGTGGCGTGGTCTAAGGATTTTCTAAGGAGTACCAGATACTCTAAAAATCCTTATGAATATGAGAAATGTATCCCGGCTGACAACAATTCTTGTCACCTCGATATTTCTATCTATATTCACGCCACATTCAAATGGCGCGGATTCTCCTAAACCGCAGCCGAGAGAAATTCTCTCAGGTTGGATTCCATATTATTCAGTAAAAACAGTGTTGCCATTTGTCAAGAAGATTCCAGTTGTAGGACGAAGTGAGAGTGCGACTGCTGGAATTTGTGATGCAAGTCTGTATGGTCCAGCTGAGAATGAAAGCCTTACCGCTTCATATCTCTTCACTAACGCTGACCTTATAAAAGAGGTGAATCCTTTTTGGTTTTCTCTCAAAAGCGCCACCTCTATTCGTAATGAATATGCATCTGGTAATCCTTCGTGGCCAATGGCAACTACAACGTGTTTGATGAAGCGCGCAGGATTATCGATAGTTCCAACAATTACAGATGGAACTGCAAAATTAGTGCTCTCTGGATTATTGGCAAACCCTAGGACTCGGACGCAAGTTGTAGAAAGTATTGCAACATTAGTGAATGCAAATAATTTTGATGGAATAGATTTAGATTTTGAAGGTTTTGCCTTCGTCGATGGCAATAAAACATGGGCCAAGACGGCACCATTCTGGGTTGCATTCGTAAAAGAGTTAAGTGCACAATTGCGTTCAAACGGTAAAGTTTTATCTGTAACCACACCCGTACTTTTTGATCCCACGCAAAAAAGTAAGGGATATACGGTCTACGCGTGGGCTGCTATTGCAAACGATATTGATCGCTTACGAATAATGACCTATGACTATTCTGTTGCTAAACCTGGACCTATTGGTCCTATCGAATGGACTGAACGTTCGGTGAAATATGCAGTTAGCACTATGTCTTCTTCTAAAGTATTTGTGGGCTTAGCTGGTTATGGGCGTGATTGGATCACGAAAATAGTTGGATCGTGCCCAACGTCTGCCCCTGTTGGAACAAAACTAGGAGCAAAAGCTGCAACTTTTAAAATGAATTACGCAAGCGCTAAGGCAACAATTGATAAAGCAACGCCAGTATTCGATACAAAGACTGCCGAGGCAACGTATTCATATAGTCAGATATATAACGGTGAAAATACAAAGGGCCTTTCTACCTCTTGCACTGTTTCGCGAACTGTGTGGTTTCAAGATAGCCAGTCATATGCAATTCGTGCAGCACTCGTTGAGAAATACAAACTTGGAGGAGTTGCGCTGTGGACTTTAGGCATGGAAGATGTATCGGCAACGCAAGCAATACGAAGCGCTGCGATGTCTTTTGCGCCAGAGAAGATAACAAGCACGATATCGGTAGATAAGAATGAGATTACGTACGGTCAACAATTCATCCTCTCTGGCACCATCAATGGTGAAAACAAGGTTGGCAAAAGTGGCGTATCTGTAATCGTCGAGCATAGAAAATCGGATCAGCAACCGTGGAGGAAATTGATCGACATCGTTACTTCAACCGATGGAACTTTTTCAATACCGCTAACTTTTGCATCACTCACATATTTACAGGTTCGTACTGAGGGCACATGGGAGATAAGTTCTTCGACAAGTAACCAGAGTTTCGTGCAGGTGCGCCCACGCCTGTCGCACAATGCCCCAGCGGTAATTGTTACAGGCAAAGATAATTTGATTTTAGGAACAGTATTTCCTAGAAAAACAGGTGTCACGGTTCAACTACAAAAGTGGAGTCAAGAAAAGTGGCAAAATGTTTCTGTGGTTCTTTCTACTGACACCCAAGGCAATTTTGAACTTTCCCTTTCAGAAGCTAAACGAGGTGTGTTTACTTACCGTATTCTCTATTTCCTTGAGGGAGAGACGATTGAGAATAAATCCAATGAATTTTCGATTGTTGTGAGATAAGAATGGTAAAGACAAAAACAAAGATTGAAGAAGAGATACAAGCTATCTTCAACTCTGATAAGCCGTGGGTCACAATAGTTTGGGATGATCCCGTGAATTTGATGACGTATGTGACTTATGTGTTTATGGAACTCTTTGGTTATTCCAAAGAGCGCGCCACCGAATTGATGCTCAAAGTTCACAATGAGGGCAAAGCAATAGTTTCAACTGGTAGTCGTGAAGAAATGGAACATGATGTTGCCAGGCTTCATGAATTTGGATTATGGGCAACTCTGCAACGTGGAGATCAAGGGATATGAGTGCAGAATCTGGATTTACGCGCCATGGGAATAACGCATTTGTTGCGCAGTTTTCTGAGTCAGAGAGAGAAGTACTTATAAATTTAGCTGGACAAATAATTGAGTTACTGAGTGAACGTAG
>CAIZHT010000154.1 GCA_903932885.1 uncultured Actinomycetes bacterium | reverse complement strand
GCAAATGATGATTCCAATGAGCCGCGTGCTCGTTCGCGACCAAAGCGCGATATGAGATTTATCGCCATGTTATACGTTGGAGCAAAGGAAGAGCGCAGAGGATAAGTACGTGTAGATGCGAGTCCAGCAGCGGTTGCTGAATCAACTGTTGGAGACCATTGAATAACTGCATTACCTTCAATATCAATACCTCGTCGACCTGCGCGACCAGTAAGTTGCGTGTACTCCCCCGGAGTAATGGGAACATGAGCTTCGCCGTTATATTTCACAAGTTTTTCTAGAACAACAGTGCGGGCCGGCATATTAATACCCAGTGCCAATGTCTCCGTTGCAAAAACTGCCTTTACTAATCCTTTTTGAAATAACTCTTCAACTGCTCCCTTGAAACTCGGTAACAAACCTGCGTGGTGAGCTGCGATACCTCGTTCCAAAGCAGTGAGCCAATCATCGAAGCCCAGAACTACCAGATCCTCTTCAGCCAAATTGAGTGTGTAACGTAGCGCTGTTTCTCTGATGATTGCTCGCTCTTCGGTATTTGTAAGGCGCAATCCTGCTTGCAGGCATTGCTTGACCGCTGCATCGCAGCCAATACGTGAAAAAATGAATGTAATTGCAGGCAGCAGATTCTCACGATTGAGTTTCTCAATAATGTCGGCCCGTGTGAGGCGACCACCCTCTTCGCTAAATCGCTCACGACGGTGTCGAGGAACTCGCACCTTGCGCATAGCTTCGCGTTCTAGTTTTAGGATTTCAGCATTTATCTGCCCTGGTTGAGAGAAAAGATCTACGAGGCGATTTCCTATCAGTACATGCTGATAGAGAGGAATCGGGCGAATTTCGCTAACAATTACTTCAGTGCTGCCGCGAATTTCGCCTAACCATTCGCCAAACTCTTCCGCATTTGAAACGGTTGCAGAAAGTGAAATTACTTGAACGCTCTCCATCAAATGAATGAGAACTTCTTCCCATACAGCTCCTCGAAATTTATCTGCAAGGTAATGAACTTCATCCATAACGACGCAGCCCAAATTCTTCAACGTTGACGAATTTGCATAGAGCATGTTGCGAAGCACTTCTGTCGTCATGACGAGTATCTCTGCTTCGCTATTGATACTCGTATCACCAGTGAGAAGACCAACGCGATCTTCACCAAAGCGAGCGACAAATTCTTGATATTTCTGATTTGAAAGAGCTTTGATGGGAGTTGTGTAGAAACACTTCATGGAGCGACGCAGCGCAATGTATGCGGCGAATTCTCCTACGACCGTTTTGCCGGCTCCCGTAGGGGCCGCAACTAGAACTCCCTTGCCATCTTCGACGGCATTACACGCTGCTATCTGGAAGGGATCAAAAGGGAAATCAAAGGTCTCGATGAATTCCGCTGTAATTGCATATTTCTTGCGCGCACTTGCCGCTGCAAACTTTTCGGCTGGAGAGGCTACGGAATCCATGTAGAAAGAGCCCCCATTACGCATTCAGCCGAAATAGGTAGTTGACCTATTCGCTCACCATCTGCGTAAGCAACAGTATCGGCTTCAATACGAACTCTTCTACTTCTATAAACGCTGACTTGCGGATGATTTACATGTTTGCCGCTATATACCGTCGGGAATACTCGAATAAATTCTGGGATAGATACTGGCTTTAGAACCATCACATCAAATAATCCATCCTGGATACTTGCATGAGGACATACCTTCATCCCACCACCGTATGAAGAGCCATTACCAATTGCTATAAGCATCGCCTGCGTTGAGATTGTTTGGTCATCTAATTCAATTTCGTACTGGGCTGGTTTGAATTTGGGTAACTCAAGTGCAATTGCTGCGTTGTATCTCATCGGTCCCTTGGGCCATTTGAGAATATTCGCCCGCTCATTCACGATTGCATCGAAGCCAGAGGAAAGCACTGCCGCAAACCATTCGCCATCAACAAGCCCTAAATCAACATTGACAGGCTTTGTTTCAAATACGCGTTGTAGATAAGCAGTGATTTCATCTAGTGACCAGCCGAGTGTTCTCACTAAATCATTTCCAGTTCCACCTGGGATAAATGCGATAGGAATATTTGCAGGAACGGCGGATTGAAGAACTAAATGCGCTAGACCATCTCCCCCAACCGAAATGATTCCTTCGATAAGAAGACGATTTTTAGAGATATGTTCTTTGAGTGATTTAGAGAGTGATTGCGCATTTACTCCTGTAACAATTTCGTAATCAATACCTTTACTCGAGCAATATCCGGCAACTTTTGTTCCCATGGTTGCACCGCGACCCTGACCAGATGTCGGATTGATAGCTATAAGCCACATTATTTAGATTTCTTGCGCACTTTCAATCGGTGCCACACTATCAAGGGCCTTTGACGCTTTTTTACTCCGCCTTTTATCGACCAATAATGCTATGCCGCCAGCCATAAAATAGAGCAGACACAAAGGCACTGCCAATAAAAGCATCGTAATAGGATCGGCAGTGGGTGTGAAGGCGGCTGTAAACAAAACGATGCTGAATACCCATACTCTCCATGGTTTGAGAATAGTTTCACCGCGCAAGAAACCGATGAGATTGAAGGTAACTAGAAACACTGGCAGTTCGAAAGCCAATCCAAAAATCAAGATTATGCGCATCACAAAATCCAGATAGTCATCAAAGCGAATTAGATTTGATAGCGCACTGGGCGTGAAACCGAAAAGAACCTTTATCGCTATAGGTAAAACCAAATATCCAAGAGTTGCCCCAGCTGCGAAAAAAGGTGTTGCTGAAAGAATGAAAAATATAGAGTTTCGTTTTTCTTTACGGTGAAGACCAGGCGCTATGAATGCCCACAGTTGATACAACCACAATGGGCCAGTGACAATGACGCCTGTGAGTAGAGCTACCTTGATTTGCAGATTGAGTGGACCTAGAACTCCATTGATATAGAGGGAACCACAACTGGCATCTCCATTAGCTTGTGCAGCGGATAAATCACAGACTGGCGTTGCGAGTTGGGTAATGATGGGGTTGTAAAAAAACCATCCGAGAATCGCACCCATCGTGATTACTAAAACGGCGCGAAAGAGTCTTTTTCTAAATTCACGTAAATGATCGAGCAGCGGCATACGACCGCTTGAGGTGGCCGCCATAGAAATTACTTCTCGGTGCTGCCCTCTTCGCCGCTCTTCTTTTCATCTTGATTCATCTCTTTGATCTCACTCTTAAAGATTCGCATTGAGCGACCGAGTGAGCGAGCAGAATCTGGAAGACGCTTTGCTCCAAAGAGGACAAGAACGACAATAAGAAGAATCAGAATATGACTTGGCTCTCGTAGAAACATAGTTACCCCTTTGTGATTCGTGCCTTGACGAAATACTACCCCGAAAGCTCGCGCTTATCTAAGGTCGGCCCTACTCCCCCTCGTAAAGGGACAAAAGCGCCTGTGCGCTGGTGGCGATATCAAGCCTTTCAGCCTCTGGTGAGAGTAGTTCAACGGATGCTGCGGCTGAAAAGATCATTCTTCTCATCCATTCTTGAGTAAAGGAAGTAATCTCTTTTTCAATGCCAGGGTGGAGATCCTTGTCATCGCCCTCAAATTCAAAGAGTTCTCTCGCTGCTCGTAAGTGAGAGTGAATCCGAATTCGGTATGCCAACGCAGGACTTTCCAACGTTGCGGAAATTTTCTCAGCTTTCAATTTCTTCTGCGCAGCATTGGCATATTGAATACGATCAAGTCGGAAGGTCCGAAAAGATTGAGCCTGATCACAGTACGCAAAAACATATTCGTGAAATGAATCGTTCTGCCATTCAATTGGCAATATGGTGCGCTCAGAAATTCTGTCGGCATAAAGAGAGTGATATTTGATATCTAAGGAAGCGCCTGAAGAAATCGCTTTTGAAATAGTAGAGCGTACAGATCCATCAATTGCTGGTTCTGCCTTCAACTGCGCTTGCAACCCAATAAGTGTTCGCAAGCGCTGCGATAAAACATCAATCTTTGAAAGCAAATCTTCACGTTCACTTGAGAGCGCGCTGCGAACAAGATCTAGTCCAAGGAGGAGCGCAATGGCTTCTTCTTTGTTGAGTGAACGTGGACTCTCCAATGTTTGTGCATTTCGAATGGTGACGAAGCCAGAATCGAAAGAGAGGTCCATCAATTCAAGCGGTGTATAGCCTGGCAACCCACACATCCATAACGTTGTGAGGTCGGCGCTCATTTCACTTTCAGATACACCAAAATTTTGCGCCAGAGTTGATAGAGCAATCCCTTGATGAGCATGTAAATATGGAACAAGGTCGAGCATGCGCGCGACTCGATTCAGGGGTGATGTCGGATTTTTAGCCATGAAGATCCACTAATTCACGAAGTGCTTCGATGACACCAGTACGCAGGGCATCATTACTAACAACCTTTGCATCTGAGCCATGCCAGAGTACAAGCTTGATCATTCTCTCTACATCCGGAAATGAAATACTTATACGATCCCACTCTCCTTTATCTTCAACGCTTTTTGCCATTCGACGAAGAACGTGCGCTTTGCCTTTACGAATATCTAGTTGCGATGTAACAAGGGCATCGGCGCCACTGAGTTGAGCACCTAAATCAAAGTCTTTCGGAATTTCATAATTCTTACCCTTCGATACGACAGAAATATCTCCATCGATTCGATCGAACCTGAAAATACGTATTCGCTCGCGTTTATGATCGAAACCGACGAGGTACCAATGTCCATTTCGAGTGGCGATTCCATAAGGATCCACAGTTCGTTGCTCGACACTCAATTCTGCAGCTATATAACTAAAAGAAACAGGAATTCGAGAAGTGATAGCCGTTGATAGCGTTTCGAAACTAATATGCGAAGAACTCAGTCGTGGAGTCATTGCAGGAAGTGAGTCGATATCAGAGATGACACCGATTGATGAGAGTCGCAACAGTGCACTTTGCGCCGCGCCATCAAGGGCTGCACCTCTCCACGCCTCTGCGGCGAGTGAGAGT
>CAIZHT010000153.1 GCA_903932885.1 uncultured Actinomycetes bacterium | reverse complement strand
TGCGCCTGTCGCAAAAGTTATCCATGCTGATATCGATCCAGCAGAAATCGGAAAAAATCGTAAAGCTGATGTGGCAATTGTTGGCGACTTAAAACTAACTATCAACTTATTGTTGCCTGCGCTAAAAGCACAATATGCAAAAGCTCATCCGGATTTCACTGCATGGATTAAACAAGTTAATTCTTGGCGTTCAACTTTTCCACTTGGATATGACATTCCTAAAGATGGTGCTCTTTCACCACAATATGTAATCGAGAGATTAGGAAAGATCTCTGGTCCAGATACGATCTTCACTGCAGGAGTAGGTCAGCACCAAATGTGGGCGTCGCAATTTATTTCCTATGAAAAACCACGCACTTGGCTTAACTCAGGCGGATTAGGAACTATGGGTTACGCAGTTCCTGCGGCTATGGGTGCAAAAGTTGGTGCACCAGATACCACCGTGTGGGCAATTGATGGCGATGGTTGTTTCCAAATGACTAATCAAGAGTTAGTTACTTGCGCACTAAATAACATTCCGATCAAAGTTGCAGTTATAAATAATGAAAGTCTTGGAATGGTTCGCCAATGGCAGACTCTGTTCTACAACGAACGTTATTCAAATACTGATCTGCACTCAAAGCGAATTCCAGATTTCACAAAATTAGCAGATGCAATGGGATGTATTGGATTGCGTTGTGAGCGGCCTGAAGATGTTGATAAGACAATTGAAAAAGCAATGTCAATTAATGATCAACCAGTTGTAGTTGATTTCGGAGTTTTCAGAGATGCAATGGTTTGGCCGATGGTTGCCGCTGGAACATCTAATGACGAGATTATGGTTGCGCGCGAACTAGCGCCCGACTGGGATTCGCAGGAACTCTGATGAAACTCGGACGCACTTCACACACAATTTCTGTTTTAGTTGAAAACCGTTCTGGTGTTTTGGCTCGCGTATCAGCCCTCTTCTCACGCCGCGGTTACAACATTGAAGGTTTGTCTGTTGGGCCAACTCAAGATCCAGAGATTTCGCGAATTACAATTGTTGTAAGCGTTGAAGGTCATGCACTTGATCAAGTTATTCAGCAATTAGATAAATTAGTCAACGTAATTACAATCGAAGAGATGCATGAAAGTTCCTCTGTACAGATTGAACTCTTATTGGTGCGGGTCTCAGTAACTGCCAGCAATCAAGAACAGCTGCGGACGCTAGTTGCCCAACATGGGGCAAAAGTGGCGGAAATGGCCCCTGATTCAGCGATCATCTCGCTTACTGACACCTCAGCCAAGATCGAAGCCCTCATAAGTGACCTGAACCCGTTCGGAATCCTTGAATTAACGCAGTCCGGGCTAGTCGCGATGAGGCGTACGATATAGCCCAATTCATATAGGAAAACCCAGTCCAGATCCAACTAGAAAGAGAGTGCTCCTGTGGCAACTATGTATCACGATGACGATGCCGACCTATCCATTATTCAAGGACGAAAGGTTGCGGTAATTGGTTACGGCTCACAGGGCCATGCCCATGCACTTAGCTTGCGCGACAGTGGCGTAGATGTGCGCGTTGGTCTAGCTGAGGGTTCAAAATCTCGCGCGAAGGCAGAAGCAGAAGGATTGCGCGTTGTTAGCGTTGCAGATGCAGTAAAAGAAGCAGATGTAATTATGTTGCTTGCCCCAGATCATGTGCAGCGCCATATCTACAACGATTCAATTGCTCCAAATCTAAAACCAGGATCTGCACTGTTCTTTGGTCATGGATTCAATATTCGTTTTGGTTACATCAAACCAGGTGCCGACATTGATGTTTGCATGGTTGCACCAAAGGGTCCAGGACATTTAGTGCGTCGTGAATACTCTGCCGGTCGTGGAGTTCCTGTAATCGTTGCAGTTGAACAAGATGCAACCGGAAATGCTTGGCCATTAACACTTTCATATGGAAAAGCAATTGGTGGACTTCGTGCTGGTGGAATTCTTACAACCTTCACTGAAGAGTGTGAAACAGATTTATTCGGTGAGCAAGCAGTACTTTGTGGTGGAGCTTCTCAATTAGTTCAATACGGTTTTGAAGTTTTGATTGAAGCCGGATACCAACCAGAGGTTGCTTACTTCGAATGTCTCCATGAGTTGAAGTTAATTGTTGACCTCATGTACGAAGGTGGAATTGCTAAACAGCGTTGGTCAGTATCTGACACTGCTGAATACGGCGACTACGTTTCAGGACCACGTGTCCTTGACGCACACGTCAAAGAAAACATGAAGGCAGTTTTGAAAGATGTTCAAAATGGTTCATTCGCCGCAAGATTTATTGCAGATCAAGATGCTGGCGCACCTGAATTCAAGGCTCTTCGTTCAAAGGGTGAAGTTCACCCAATCGAAGCAGTTGGACGTTCACTTCGCGCGATGATGTCATGGGTTAAATCCTCTGATGATTACCGTGAAGGTTCGGCTGCGCGTGGCTAAACCTGTTGTATTAATTGCAGAAGAGTTAAGTCCAGCAACTCTTGATGCACTCGGTCCTGATTTCGAGATTCGAAATTGTGACGGAGCAAATCGTGCAGAGTTGTTGCCAGCGCTGGCTGCTGGAGTAGATGCAGTGTTGATTCGCTCAGCGACAAAAATGGATGCTGAAGCGATTGCAGCTGCAAAAGGCTTAAAAGTTATTGCTCGTGCTGGAGTGGGATTAGACAACGTCGATGTTCCCGCTTCAACTGCTGCTGGCGTAATGGTGGTAAATGCACCAACTTCAAATATCGTCTCAGCTGCAGAACTTGCAATTGCACTTTTGCTTGCATCAGCTCGCCATATCTCTCCAGCACACGCTGCACTTCGTGTTGGTAAATGGGCGCGTTCGAAGTACACCGGAGCTGAATTATTTGAAAAAACATTAGGCATTGTTGGTTTTGGAAGAATTGGTCAGTTAGTTGCACATCGCATGCAAGCTTTTGGCATGAATGTGATTGCTTATGATCCTTATCTTCAACCTGCTCGCGCTGCTCAATTAGATGTGCGATTAGTTGATCTTGATACTTTGCTTGCAGAAGCAGATTTCATAACTATCCACCTTCCAAAGACCAAAGAGACTGCAAACTTAATTGGTGTTGAAGCACTTAAGAAAGTTAAGCCAACTGTGCGCATTATCAATGCTGCTCGTGGCGGAGTCCTGGATGAGGAAGCACTTTATGATGCAATCAAATCAGGTCGTGTAGCTGGTGCTGGTCTAGATGTATTTTCTACTGAACCATGTGTTGATTCACCTTTGTTCCAATTAGATCAAGTTGTAGCTACTCCACATTTAGGTGCATCTACTGATGAAGCCCAAGAGCGTGCTGGAATTGCAGTGGCAGTTTCAGTTCGTAAAGCACTTGCGGGAGAGTTAGTACCTGATGCTGTAAACGTAAAAGGTGGCGCAATTGCTGAAGTACTACGTCCTGCTCTTCCTTTAGTTGAAAAATTGGCACAAGTTCTAGTTGGAATCTCTGGCGAAACTCCAGTGTCTGTAGAAGTTTGTGTCTTTGGTGAAATTGCAGCAGAGGATTGCTCAGTCTTATCAACAAGTGCATTACGCGGTGTCCTAAGTGG
>CAIZHT010000152.1 GCA_903932885.1 uncultured Actinomycetes bacterium | reverse complement strand
TTTACTGCATTTTCTGGTTCACACCAAGATGCAATCAAAAAGGGATTTGATCACCTCGCAGCCGATGCAAAAGCTGCTGGCAAAGCGGTAGAAGATTTCACATGGGCAGTTCCATATCTTCCAATTGATCCAAAAGATATTGGTCGAACATATGAGGCTGTTATTCGCGTGAACTCTCAATCTGGCAAGGGTGGCGTTGCCTACCTAATGAAGAATGAACACCATTTAGATCTTCCACGTCGCCATCAAATTGAATTTAGTCGCGTAGTTCAGGCGAAGACAGATTCTGAGGGCGGAGAAGTAACAGGTAAAGATCTTTGGGAAATATTTGAAGATGAATATCTGCCAACTGATTCTGCTCCTTGGGGCCGATTTAGATTGAAGGGTTTGTCACAAACATCTGTTCTCAATGAAGATGTTCATCTCACTGTTTCGATTCTTGATCGCGGTGAAAAACACGAACTCACCGGACAGGGCAATGGACCAATTGCTGCTTTCTGTAATATTTTGCAGAGTTACGGCGTCGATGTTCGAGTACTTGATTACTACGAGCACGCACTCTCTTCCGGTGGTGATGCATCAGCTGCGGCATATCTTGAGTGCTCAATTGAGGGCGAAGTTTTCTGGGGCGTTGGAATCGACCCAAATACGACGACTGCATCACTCAAAGCAGTCGTGTCTGCGATAAATCGCGCAATTCGCTAAGGCTCGGCACTACCTTTGCCCGTATGACTTTGTATCGGGATGAGGCAATCATTTTGCGCACCCAGAAGTTGGGTGAAGCAGATCGCATCATCACGATGCTCACTCGCGAACATGGTCGAATACGTGGTGTAGCAAAGGGCGTTCGTCGCACTAAATCAAAGTTTGGTGCGCGCCTTGAGCCAGGTAGTCATGTTGATATTCAACTATTTGTTGGAAAAACTTTTCATACCGTTACTCAAGTAGAAGCAATCATGAATTATGGTGAAGCACTTACCGATGATTACCAACGCTGGACAGTGGCTGCAGCCATTATGGAGGCAGCAGAGCGCTTTACTTCTCAAGAACATGAACCTGCGTTGCAAGAATTTCAATTAGTAGTGGGTGGTCTGAAAGTACTTTCTGAAAATAGATACGACCCGCTACTCATCCTTGATGCATTCTTACTTCGCTCCCTTGCCATTGGTGGTTACGCGCCATCAATGACAATTTGCTCTCGTTGTGAAGCACCTGGTCCGCATCGATACTTCTCATTAGTGGGTGGCGGATCTGTCTGTAACGATTGCAGACCGTCGGCATCGGCAACACCTGCACCAGAGACACTCACATTGATGGGTGCGCTACTCAGTAGTGATTGGGATGTTGCACAAAATAGTGAAGCACGTCATCGCCGCGAGGCTAGTGGTTTGATTGCTGCTTATTTACAATGGCACTTAGAGCGAGGACTTCGATCATTACCCATGGTGGAGCGAGTATGAATATTCCAAATCACGTTGCAATTGTTATGGATGGCAATGGACGCTGGGCGAAAGAGCGCGGCCTACCGC
>CAIZHT010000151.1 GCA_903932885.1 uncultured Actinomycetes bacterium | reverse complement strand
GTGTGTCCAAAATAGATAGCGCTGCAACATGGCGGGTGAGCCACCTGCGATTCCTTCGTAGCAAACTTCACTATTTATTACAGGAAGTTTTGAATCACGTTGTGCTTTGTTGAGAGCACCTAGTGTTGCCTTTACAACATTGACATCTGCATGTCCCGTCTGAAGCCAAATGAAATCAAGGTTTTCATCACCTTGCAGCGCTTCAGTGGATGAGTAATTAAATGCTGGACAAGGGTGCACCGTAATTGGTCGCTTCCACGGATCAGTGTTTCGGACATGCGAAATTACAGGTTTCCACATTTGTTGAATTGAAAGAGCTTTCTCCTGCATATCATCGGCAAAAAGATCTTTGTATTCCATCAACCCAACTTCACCCGCAACACACCAGAAGACTGGAAATGCAGACCAACGTGCAATCATCTCTGACCAATGTTGTTTTAGGCGATCAGCACCAAATTCCAAAATGTAATAACTCCACGCGCCAACAAGTGCCGGCATTTGCCCTGCTTGAATTGCATCAATAACTCTTAGGTCAGCTGCATCCCACCATCGCTTTTCTAATTCTTTTTTATCTAGCGTCCACGAAGCGACTCCATCGAGCAGTGTTGATGGTTCACCAAATGCTGCTTCTGGCAACAATCCAGAGACAACCTGCATAACATTGAATCCTTGTTTTGTTCTCTTCTCCATCAGCGCTTTCCACTCGGCATTGGAGATGCGATCGGTTAGACCAAACCAAACAGTGTCTGCAAGCCACAAAAATGCATTGTCGTTATCATCGTGCAAGATTGAGGAATTGGATTTTCCGGTAATTCCAACTTGAGTAAATTTCCACGACTTTTCAAAGACTAAATCTTCTCCTTTGCTATTTTTGATGCTTTCCCAGTCACTCTTATTGCCAGGAACGCGGCAATGCAGTCGGCCATCCCTGGAGAGAAATGAAGTTACAACAACTGATTCCCCGTTGCCCTTTCGCACACACGTGATGGCGCTGTGGTCATCCGATTTCTGCGCAGGTGACGAAAGGACATATTGCGAAACTTCTGGATTACTTGTTGTCATTATCTCTCCCTAAATATTTTTTAGTTTATATGGCGAGAGGGCGACCGTAAAGGGTTTTTAGATACTCTTACCTTCATGAACCTACTTTTGGTGGTCGTGGCATATGGAATGACAGTTGCCGCTTTAGTTTTGCTCGCTATCCGAGTGCGCCAGCTGATATCGATTTATAAGAAGGGTCAGCCAGATCCAACTCGAAGCAACAATCGTGCTTCACGTTTTTGGAATATGACACGTGAAGTTTTGGGCCACACAAAGATGCTCAATTTCACCGGTACTGGAATCGCACACTGGTTTGTGATGATTGGCTTTGGTGCACTCTTTGGAACTCTTGTTACTGCATATGGTCAACTTCTCAATCCATATTTCTCATTGCCATTTATTGGTCACTGGTGGGTTTATGAATATTTCGTAGAAGCAATCACGTGGTTCACTGGTATAGGAATAGTGACCTTGATTGGGATTCGCCAAGTCACGCGATTTACAAAGAAGGGGCGAAGATCGCGCTTCTTTGGTTCAGGAATGAAAAAGGCCTATTACATCGAAGCAACTATCCTTCTCATTGTCTTCTGCGTAATCGCACTGCGTGGTTTAGAGGGAGCACTTTCAGAAGAGACTAGTTGGAATCGCCACCATATAACTACATGGTTTATTGCATCAGAATTCAAGGCACTTACTCTTGCTGAAATAACAAGCTACATCCAATGGGTTGCTGCTCTCAAAATTGTAGTTTCAATGCTCTGGTTTATTGTCATTGCACAAAATCTAACAATGGGTATTGCCTGGCATCGCTTCTTAGCGTTTTTTAATATCTATTTCCGACGCAATAGCAATGGGAAAAATTCTCTTGGTCCGTTGCCAGAGATGCTTTCGCACGGTAAGCCAATCAATTTTGAAGATCCCAGCGAAGATGATGTCTTTGGCCTAGGTTCGCGTTCAGATATTTCGTGGAAGGGCCTGCTCGATATGACGAGCTGCACCGAATGCGGGCGTTGCCAGTCTCAATGTCCTGCATGGCATACAGATAAACCACTCTCTCCGAAGTTATTAATCATGGCGATGCGCGATCATGCGATGGCAAAAGTTGTTGAAACAGAGTCTTTGGTCGGCGAATTAAGCCCTATTGCACTTGATGTTTTATGGTCATGCACAACGTGTGGTGCATGTGTCGAGGAATGTCCAGTCGATATTGAGCATGTTGATCACATTGTAAATATGCGTCGCTTTCAAGTATTAGTTGAATCAGAATTTCCAACTGAACTTGGTGGAACATTTCGTAACTTGGAGAAAGCAGGAAACCCATGGGGTGCAAATCGCGCAGACCGCGATGCTTGGATTAGCGAATGCGATTTCCCAATTCGCGTAGTAGAAGGACAACTTCCAGATGATGTCGAATATTTATTCTGGGTCGGCTGTGCTGGTGCATATGAAGAGCGCGCAAAGAAAACAACTAAGGCTGTTGCAGAACTTTTGTATATGGCCGGAGTCAATTTTGCTGTTCTAGGAAAGCGCGAAACCTGTACAGGAGATCCTGCGCGCCGTGCTGGAAATGAATTCTTATACCAAATACTTTCTCGCGAAAATATCGAAACATTCAATGAAGTTTTTGCGACACGCACTGAGAAGGGTACAAAGAAAGTTGTTGTTACATGTCCCCATTGCTTTACAACAATCGGTCGCGATTATGCACAAAGTGGGTTTGAACTTGTGATGGTCCACCACACTCAATTACTCAATCAGTTGGTGCGCGAAAAGAGATTGGTTCCAGTAAATAAGAGCACAACAACTATGACCTATCACGATCCTTGTTATCTAGGACGTCATAATGAAATTTATGAACCACCTCGCGAATTACTTGGTGCAACCGGTGTAACAATTACTGAAATGCCTCGCAACAAAGAACGCTCATTTTGTTGTGGCGCCGGTGGCGGACGTATGTGGATGGAAGAGAAAATTGGTACACGCATCAATCTCAATCGTGTTGATGAAGCAATCGCAACGGGTGTGGAAGAGATTGCAGTCGCCTGTCCTTTCTGTCGAGTTATGACTGGAGATGGCGTAATCGCTCGAGATTCCAAAGTTGAGGTGCTCGATGTCGCTCAAGCTCTCCTTCGCAGCGTGAAATCAGAGGTACCACAAGGCTAATTCTCAGCAAAATCTCAGTCTGTGGGAGCATTCTCTAGGCAAGAGGTGATCGCAATGGCAACAGCCACAGCAGAAAATGCACAACGTATTCTCGTCGTCGATGACGAATCCAGTATCAGTGACCTAATTTCTACAAGTCTGCGCTTCGTTGGTTTTGATGTTCGCACCGCAGCAAATGGTGCGCAAGCACTGCAAATTGCAGAAGAGTTCAAACCCCATGCAATGGTGCTCGATGTCATGCTCCCCGATCTCGATGGTTTTGAAGTCTGCAAGCAAATTCGCAATGAAGGCGTTGAGACGGGCGTTCTATTTCTAACAGCTAAAGATGGAATGGACGATAAAGTCAAAGGTCTCACATTGGGTGGCGATGATTACATGACAAAGCCATTTAGTCTTGAAGAATTAGTTGCTCGCCTTCGTGCGCTTTTGCGCCGCACGGGTGTAACTCAGATTGACCAAGATGACGAAAAGATTCGTTTTGCAGATCTCGAACTCGATGAAGCAACTCATGAAGTTCGCCGTGCTGGTCAACTTCTTGATCTCTCTCCAACTGAGTTTTTACTTATTCGTTATCTTCTCATCAATGCTGACCGCGTTGTTTCGAAATCACAGATTCTCGATCACGTGTGGCAATACGACTTCCGAGGAGATGCAGGAATTGTTGAAACCTATATCTCTTACCTACGCAAAAAGATTGATATCTTCAATCCGCCGCTAATCCATACAATTCGTGGCGTGGGATATCGTCTTCGGATGCCGC
Organism: uncultured Actinomycetes bacterium; assembly: GCA_903932885.1. Next base: position 784 of record CAIZHT010000151.1, on the reverse strand, counting down.
CTAAGTAATTTCAACCTTTACACTCTCTTTATATGAAATCCCCACTGCGTAAATCGAGTCTGCGAAATCGTCTCTCTGTTGGTGTTCTGCTTTTATCTGCACTCGCATTCGCAGCCTCTGGTATTGCTGTTCAAGGCTCGTTGCAGTCCTACCTCATGGGCCAAGTTGATGAACAACTACTCAGTGTTGTTGGTGGAACAACACTGCGTCTTGATCGCGCAGGAATTGCTAATGATGACGATGAGCGAAACGAAGAGAGTAAAAATAAGGGAAATCCTGCGAGAGTCGCATCGCCTCCTACTCCGCTAACTCGCGTACCCACATCTACTTCTGTAACGCTTATTGATCCTTTTGGAAATATCATCGGTGGGCTTGGCGGAGATCTCAATGCCAATCAAATCACCGATTATGTGAAGGGTTTGTTGCCTGGAGATATCGCTATGAATGGCGATAAGCCATTTACTATCGAAGCGCCTGGTTCTGACTTTCGCGTAGTGACACGCGTTCTGCCATCTGCCTTGGGTAGCGTTGTTGTCGCGCAATCTCTGGCAGATTTTGATAAAACAACTCACCGTGTTGGTGTAGTACTCTTCTTTATTTATTTACTTGTACTCATTGTTATTGCAGTCGCTTCTCGCCAAGTAATTCGTATTAGTCTCAAACCTTTAGAAGACGTTGAAGAAACAGCTGAACTCATTGCTGCCGGAGATCTATCTGCACGCCTTCCTGATGCAAAGCCTGATACCGAAGTTGGCCGTTTAGTTACATCGCTCAACCAAATGCT
>CAIZHT010000150.1 GCA_903932885.1 uncultured Actinomycetes bacterium | reverse complement strand
TGGGGTGCGAAAAAAGTTGCCAAGGCAATCCTTATGGATGAATATGGCTATGAGGAAAAAGAATATTCCTGTCTCAATCGTCTTTGGACGAAGGAGAGTCATTGGAATTACAAAGCACACAATTATCGCTCTGGTGCCCACGGAATTCCTCAAGCACTACCAGCAATCAGGATGGAAGTTATCGCCAGTGATTGGCGCACCAATCCAGTAACACAGATTCGATGGGGACTTCGCTATATCGATATTCGCTATGACACCCCATGTAAAGCATGGGCTAAATTCAAGCGCAGTCGTTACTACTAAAAATTAGGCTGGTCGAGAACCGATACTCATCGGCTTGCTAGTCTCGGCAAAGAAATCATTTCCTTTATCGTCAACAACAATAAATGCTGGGAAATCCACAACATCAATTTTCCAGATTGCTTCCATTCCTAAATCTTCAAAATCTAAGACTTCAACTTTTTTGATGCAATCTTGAGCAAGACGGGCAGCTGGTCCACCGATAGATCCTAAATAAAATCCGCCATGTGTTTTGCACGCATCAGTGACAGCCTTTGAACGATTTCCTTTTGCGAGCATGACAAATGAACCACCTGCACTTTGGAATTGTTCTACGTAAGAATCCATACGACCAGCAGTTGTCGGACCAAAAGAGCCTGATGCATATCCTTGCGGAGTCTTTGCAGGACCTGCGTAATAAACGGCGTAATCCTTGAGATATTGAGGCAATGGCTTACCGGCATCGAGCATCTCTTTGATGCGTGAATGGGCAAGGTCGCGAGCGACAACAATGGTGCCAGTAAGTGAGAGACGAGTTTTGATTGGATGTTTTGAAAGTTCTGCGCGAACTTCATCCATTGATTTATTGAGATCAATCTTCACAACTTCTGCAGAATCACCCAAGTGTTGCTCAGTTGTATCTGGCAAGAAGTGGGCAGGATCGCGCTCTAATTCTTCAATGAAAATGCCCTCTTTTGTGATCTTCGCCTTTGCTTGGCGGTCTGCCGAACATGAGACTGCCATTGCAATTGGAAGGGATGCGCCGTGGCGAGGGAGTCGGACCACACGAACATCGTGACAGAAATACTTTCCACCAAATTGTGCGCCAATACCTAGTGTGCGAGTCAGTTCTAAGACTTTTTCTTCGAGTTCAATATCGCGGAAACCATGGCCAGTTGCGGCATCTCCCGATGTTGGAAGTGAATCTAAATATTTAGTCGATGCCAACTTTGCAGTCTTTACTGTGTGCTCAGCGCTAGTGCCACCGATAACAATTGCTAAGTGATACGGAGGACATGCAGCGGTTCCAATAGAGCGCAACTTTTCATCGAGCCATTTCATTAGCGATGTTGGATTGAGTACCGCTTTTGTCTCTTGGTATAAAAATGATTTATTCGCGCTTCCGCCACCTTTAGCGATAAAAAGAAAGTTGTATTCATCAGCGTGATCGGAATCAGCATAGATTTCAACCTGAGCGGGCAGGTTATTGCCTGTGTTTTTCTCTTCCCAGGTTGTTATTGGTGCCATCTGTGAATAGCGAAGATTGAGTTTTGTATACGCATCATAAATTCCCTGAGAAATCGCTTCTTCATCTTTTCCAGTGGTCAACACATATTGACCCTTCTTACCCATCACAATGGCAGTTCCTGTGTCTTGGCACATCGGCAATACTCCACCGGCTGAAATATTTGCATTCTTGAGTAAATCAATTGCAACAAAGCGATCGTTAGGAGATGCCTCTGGGTCGCTGATGATATTTGCTAATTGTTGAAGGTGTGCTGGGCGCAAATAATGAGAAATATCGTGAAGCGCTGTCTCAGTTAGTTTCTCAAGTGCAATTGGCTCTATCTGTAAAAACTCTTTATCGCCAAGTTTGATTGTGCTAACACCTTCACTACCGATCTTTCGATACTTAGTTGTATCGGCACCTATTGGTAGAAGATCTGAATATGAAAATGTTGGTGACATGATGGATCTACTTTGCAGGCTTTACTGCATCGAGTTTCTTGCGTGCACCATCGAGCCATTCCTGACAAATCTTTGCAAGCTCTTCACCGCGCTCCCAGAGTTTGAGAGATTCTTCTAGGGTTTCACTTCCCGATTCGAGGGCTTCGACAACTTCCGCTAATTCATCTCGGGCGGCTTCATATGACAATTTCTTCTCAGCGCTCATGTGATAAATCTACTCCTTTAGGGCTTTCCAGTTGCTGTGGCTTCAGTCTCACCCAGTGCTAAACGAATTCGCAAGAGTTCGCCCGCTTTGAGTTTTTTAGGATCACGCGCAATTTCACCGGAGGCCAATTGCACGACTGAATATCCGCGATCCAGAGTTGCTTGCGGTGAGAGCGAGCGAACTCGCGCACGAATCTGCTTGAGCTCCTCTTTCGCTAATTTCAAACTCTCTTTGAAAGAGCGGTTAGAACGATCACGCAGAGCGGTGATGATTTCTGCGCGCGAGGTAATGAGAAGCGATGGATCCTTCATCACTGGTCGCTCATGCAAATTCTTAATGCGGGTACTTTCTAGTTCGACCATAGTCATGATTCGGCGACGAGTTCTATTTCGTAGCTGCTCGATAAGTGCGAGTTCTTCAGCTAAATCAGGCACTACATGTTTTGCTGCATCTGTTGGAGTTGATGCGCGGAAATCTGCAACGAGATCAAGGAGGGGTGCATCTTTCTCATGGCCGATTGCGCTGACAATTGGAGTCTCACACGAGGCAGCTAATCGAACGAGCCCTTCATCACTAAAGGGAAGTAAATCTTCAAAGGAGCCACCACCGCGAGTGATGATGATGACATCGACATCTTTATCCGCTTCCAATTCGCGAAGTGCTTGCGACACTTCAGAGACGGCTGCTGCGCCTTGCACTGTGACTTCGCGAATTTCAAACTCCACCATCGGCCAACGACGTTTTCCATTTTCAACAACATCTTTCATCGCATCGGTATTGCGCCCACAAATAAGGCCAACTTTGCGTGGCAGAAGTGGAAGGCTAACTTTGCGATCAGAGTCAAAGAGTCCTTCAGCGGCAAGCAGGCTCTTGAGTTGTTCAAGCCGTGCAAGTAGTTCACCAACACCAACTTGGCGAATCTCGCGCGCGGATAAAGTAAGTGAACCATTTTTTGTATACCAAGATGCTTTAGCAAAGAGAACCACACGAGCATTTTGTGGAAGTGGTTGCACCGATGCCAAAACAGATTTATGACACATCACTGATAAGGACATATCAACACTGGTATCGCGCAGGCGAATAAATGCCATCGTGCCACTGCGTTCGTTGAGTTCGGAAATTTCACCTTCGACCCAGATTGGTCCCAAGCGATCTACGTATTCCTTAATCGCTTCAGTGACCACGCGCACAGGGGCTGGCGCATCACTTGAAGTTTCGAACATGAGATGAGCCTAATAGACTCACCCCATGGCTAAGAGAGTTCTCCTTGCTGCGCCTCGCGGATATTGCGCCGGCGTTGACCGCGCTGTTATTACGGTGGAAAAAGCGCTGGCCCTCTATGGCGCACCTGTCTATGTTCGAAAGCAAATTGTTCATAACAAACATGTTGTGGCAACGCTAGAAGCACGCGGAGCAATCTTTGTCGATGAGACCGATGAGGTTCCAGAGGGCAAGACAGTAGTTTTCTCAGCTCATGGTGTTGCACCAATTGTTCACGAAGAGGCAGCAGCACGAAATCTGAAAACAATTGATGCGACTTGTCCGTTGGTTACGAAAGTTCATAATGAAGTGAAGAGATTTGCTAGTGAAGATGCTGAAATTTTATTGATTGGCCACCATGGCCACGAAGAAGTTGAGGGCACTGCGGGCGAAGCAGTTGGGAAGGTTCGTGTCATCGATGGACTCGATGGTGCACGCACTGTTGTTCCAACTGAAGGCAAGAAACTTGTTTGGTTATCACAAACAACATTGAGTGTTGATGAAACTTTAGATGCAGTTGCTATTCTCAAAGAGCGCTTTCCGCAGATTCAAGATCCACCTAGTGATGATATTTGTTATGCAACTCAGAATCGTCAAGAAGCCATCAAAGCAATCGCACCCCAAGCAGACCTTGTCCTTGTAGTGGGTTCTACTAATTCATCAAATTCGGTTCGATTAGTTGAAGTTGCTAAAGAGTATGGAACACCAAATGCATATCTACTCGATTTTGCAGCAGAGGCGAAAGATGAATGGCTCGAAGGCGTAGAGACAATTGGCGTAACTAGCGGTGCCTCTGTTCCTGAAATTTTGGTCAATGATTTACTCACATGGCTTGCAGAGCGTGGTTTTGGTGATGTTGAAACTGTTACTGCAATGGAGGAATCACTGCTCTTCTCATTGCCACCTGAACTTCGCAAAGATATGAAAGCAGCGGAAGCTAAATAATTTAGTGATCGCTGCTTCGTGCATACCGTGCGCCATAAGCCATCATCAGCGCTAATCCAGCAGGTACAAAGAGTGCTAAGCGCAGAGTAATTTGATCGGATAAAAATCCAATTAGCGGTGGCGCTGCGATAAATGCAAAATAAGAAATTCCAGCAATCATTGCTACAGCTTCTGAAGGTGCAATTGTGTCGGGATAGTCCTTGGAGGCAATCTCACCGGCTGCGCTCATGAGTAGTGGAATTACTGCGCTGACTCCAACGCCTAAGAAGAACCATCCAAGGAAGACACCTTGAATATTGTTCATCAACATTCCAACTGATAATCCAATTCCTGCAATGAGTCCGCCAGCAGTGAGTAAGCGCGATGTTCCAAAGCGACGTGAAAGTTTGTCACCTGATAGGCGACCAATAACCATCAGTGCTGAAAAGAGTGCGTAAGGCATTGCCGAAACAAATGGGGATGCACCAAATGTGTCACGTGCAAGAACGCCACCCCAGTCACTTGCAACGCCTTCAGCAATTGCTGCGCATACTCCCAGTAATCCAAGTATCCAGAAAATCTTTGGACGTTTGCGATTTCGCTTATGTCCTTCAGGATTGTGTTGATCCATGCTTGCCGGCAATAGAAGTGGATTGATGACAAAAGCACTGAGTATAAGTAAGAAACCGATTACCGATAAGTGCGCAAGCGGTGTGATATCTAGCTGTGCGATGACGCCACCAGTTGAAACTCCAATGATGGAACCGAGTGAATACATAGCGTGCATTGTGCTGAGCATCTTTTTTCCAGATTGTTGTTCAAGTGCAACACCATGTGCTGAAAGCGAAATATCTTGAACGCCTAATGTGATTCCCCATAAGAATAGGGCGATTGCAAGAGTGTAAACATTGAAGAGAAGTCCAAGTCCTGGAATCGTGATTCCAACTGCGATAGCTGAGCCAACAATGAGTGGCTTGCTTCCATATTTTGCAGAGTATCTACCAGCTGGTCCAAGCGATAGAACAACACCGATTGAACCAAAGATAAGAGCCGAACCTAAACCGCCATCTGTTACGCCAAGAATTCTTTTGTAATCAGGGATACGAGCAATAAAGGAACCAAGTGCGATTCCATTTGAAATGTAACCAATAAGAATTGCATTTCTAGCACGTTTGATCTCAGGCGTTAGCACGCCCC
>CAIZHT010000149.1 GCA_903932885.1 uncultured Actinomycetes bacterium | reverse complement strand
GGGGTCGCATCTAACATTTCTTGGCCCTTGACAAGAATGCTGCCAGACATACGAGCATTACTTGCAAGCAAATTCATCAATCCAAGAGCAGTCGTGGACTTTCCTGAACCTGATTCACCAACGATGGCGAGGACTTTTCCAGCTTCAAGTTCAAAGTTCATATCGATGGCGGCTGGGTACCAGACTCCATCGACCCAAAAGTCGACACAGTATTTATCTACTTTAAGGACTGGATTAGACATGTGAAACCTCCGCCTTACGTGACAAAATAGAACGGTGAATAATCGTGAATTTTTTAGACCCCGCGGTTCTCTGGTGACTGCATGCATTGCCTACGCACTGCTCGCTGGAATGGCCTTGCAGGGCATCTTTAGTGATGGCCTGAGTGATGCGGTGGGTGTCATGGCATGGTGCACTCTCTTTGCTTTGATCATCTACATCGTTTTGCATCGTCCCAGCATTGAGATTTTCGATGAGGGTGTGCGCATTCACAATCCCGTCAGCACCATCATTGTCGGTTGGCAGGATGTCGATGTTATCGAAGCTAAATACACCGCTTTCTTGCAACTTCGCGATGGCGCAAAGATAGGCATCTGGTGTGCCCAAACTCCAGGCAGATATCACTCCCGCACGATCCACTCCAGTGAAATTAAGGGGTTGCAACTCAACGGATATATTCGCCCCGGTGAATCCCCACGAACTGACTCGGGTGTGGCGACGTATCTGTGTCGTACTCGCTTGGCCAATTTTCGTGCGAATGGAATGAGTAATGGTTTGGGTTACCTGAGCTTGCGCGATAATTCGCTGATCACCGCACTTGGGGTAAATGCTCTCTTCTTGATCGCTTACATACTTATTCATGCGTGAGCACTTGCCTTCTTTAGAACGCGTGCGTCTCTACGATCTTTGCGTGTAATTTGTCGACGCTGGCGTGGATCAAAGGCATCACGTAAACCATCACCAATGAAGTTAATACACAAGGCGATAGTTACGATGAAAATACCTGGATACCAGAAGAGCCAGGGGCGAGTGGTAAAGGATTCTTGATATTGGCTGATAAGTAGGCCTAGAGAAACATCTGGAGGAAGTACTCCAAAGCCAAGGTAGCTCAGCGCTGTCTCGAGAAGAATCGCTCCTGACATCAACAAGGTAACCGAAACGATAATAATTCCAACCGCGTTCGGCAGAATATGTTTAAAGATGATGCGGCGATTTGTTGCACCTGCAACTCTTGCGGCATCAACAAATTCTCTCTCACGTAAAGTTAAGAACTCGCCGCGAACTAGTCGAGAAAGCCCTGTCCATGCGAAGAGACCTAGATAAAAGGCGAGGAAGGCGACTCCAAGATTACCGAAGTGGAAACCGATGACTGAGCCGATAATGATGGCGGGAACAGTAATAATGAAATCTGTAAAACGCATCAAAATTGAATCCACTTTGCCGCGATAGAAGCCTGCAATAGCGCCCACAACAGTCCCAATGACACCACCGATGGAGCCGATAATTACCGTCACCATGAGGGAGCGTTGCGCACCACGCATCACAAGTGCAAAGTAGTCACGACCAATATCGTCTTGACCGAAAGGATGCTCACCTAAACCGATTCCCGATCCACCAAGCCATTGTGGGCGAAGGCTTGCAGTAGGACATCCAACGAGTCCGTCTTTACATCCCGTTGTTAAATCTGAGAGATCTTCAATGCCATATTTCCACCAGCCTGGATATGTCCAAGGTCCGATCTTCTGTTTCAGCGCAGAGAAGACAAAAATGACGATAGATGACAATACAAAAATTGCGATCATCGCCGCTTTATGTTGCAGAAATCTCTTGCGAACGATCTGACCTTGGCTCAGGCCTTCCGTCTCTTTATTGATAATTGAACCTTGATCTGAATCTGCAGATTCAATTTTCTTTCTTCCGAAAATCATGCACCCGCTCCTACTCTAATGCGAGGATCCATCACGGAGTAGAGAAGGTCCGCAACCAAGTTTGCAAGCAGCGCAAGTGAGGCGGTCAAGAAGAAGACTCCCATGAGCAAATTCAGATCAAAAGAATTGATAGCGGTATTGAAAAGAGTTCCCATACCTGTCCATCCGAATACTCGCTCCGTGATGATTGCACCACCCAAAATTGAAGCGAAGTCAACAACAATAATTGTTGTCATTGGAATCATTGTGTTTCTAAATGCGTGACGCATAATCACAGTACGCTCATTGAGACCCTTCGCTCTCGCCGTTCTGATGTAATCCTGATTGAGAACCTCGAGCATCGTTCCTCTCGAAAATCGGATATAGCCAGCGAATGAAATCGCAGTAAGAGCGATAGTGGGAAGAACTAGGTGCATCGCTACATCCAGAAGACTGATCCAGTAATCATCTGATTCCAAGAGTGAATTTGTTTGCCCAACAGTAGGAACTGGCCTGCCGTTGACTGCATCTGTATTGAAGTATGGCTCCCAGGTACGCATCAATTTATCAAGAATCATGAGTAAGCCGGTCAGAATTCCTGTAAGCACTGCAGTTCGAACGACCGGGCCTCTATCAATTTTTGCAAAGAAGATCGATGCAGCAATCGCAGATGCAATTGTTAGGAGTAATAATCCAAAAATTACCAGCGGCTGATTCTCCTTATTGAAGAGCCAATTAACCGGGTAGTAAGAGATCAATCCCAGCGCAGACATGCAAAGGGCCGCGCGCAGAGATGGCTTATGTTGGAGCCCTACCGATAGCTGTGTAATAAGAAGAGCCGCACCAACACTTGCTGCGAAGAAACCTAGTGGCCCAAGAGAAGGCTTCAAGAACCAGTTGAGTTGAAGCATGAGAACGAGCGTTACGACTGTACCTGCTGCAGTGATGAAGAAAACTCTCCAATACTTCTTCCGGTCACCGCCAATCGCGGCTGCAACAATCAAGCCCAAGATAAGGCCAATCGTGATCATCGCTGTTGGTGGAATGGTTGGTTCTGCCAGCCAATTATTAAATTCGATCGCCATGAATTGCTTAAGCAGAACTGCAACCCAAAAGATAGGTAGCGAGAAGAGAAGAAATGAAAAGAAAGTCATCGAGTAATCAAATCGTGAGTACTGACGCAGAGCAGTGATAATTCCAATTGCTATTCCAAGAACGATCGCAGTAATCGCTGCGGTGGTGACAAGGCGCAAAGTGGTAGGAATAGCGTCAAAGACTGCGACGGCAACTGGCTCGGATGTTCTCGTCTGGCCTAAATCAAACTTACCGACAAAAACACCTAGGATTCCCCTGAGCCAAATGAAATATCGGACAGGTGGCGGCAGATCTAGGCGAAGAGAGCGTGTAATTGCCGCAATGCGCGCCTCCACATCGGGTTCGTTGCTAGCTCGAAGTTCACCGACCGGATCTCCAGATAAGGCCGCGAGGTTGAAGAGTAAAAAACTGGAGCCAAAGAGAATCACACCCAGTGTTCCGAGGCGACGCATGATGAAGGCAAACATTTCCTTGGCGCTCCTTCACTATTCACAGAATCAGAAAAAGGCTCAGATGACGCTCGTGTATACGAGCGTCATCTGAGCGCTTACATAACTACCTTATTAGTTCTAAGTCAAAGAAATAACTCTTTGAGCTTAGTAGCTCCACTCCCAGAAGTTCCATAGTCCGTTAGGAACTAGTGGGCCTGGTCGGATGTTCTTTAGATCGCTATTTACTGCGGTCAAAGTAGGCCATAGGAAGATAGGTAGGGAAACCGCATCCTCAGCCATGAGCTTCTCAATTGAAAGGTAGCGAGAATATCGCTGGTCATCGTTGTAGTTTCCTAGTTCTAGTTCTCCGATGATTTCGTCAACCTTTGCATTGAGATATCCAGAATCGCTATCTGCTGACTTGTAACTAGAGAAGTTACCTGTCTGAAGAAGTGAGCTCTTACCCCATGCATAGAATGCAACATCATATGTTGAGTCGGTAAGGAGTGCGCCCCAGTTAGATTTTGGATTCAAGTTAACTTGGAAGCCAGCTTCGGAAAGTTCAGCCTTAGCTAAAGCTGCCTGTGAAGCACGGCGTGCAGATGTGTTGTAGAGCACCTCAATCTTAACTGAGTTGCTTCCAGCCTTTGCATCTGGGTAATACTTCTTTACCAATGCAAGTGCCTTAGCTGTGCGCTGGGCCTGTGTTCCATCAGTGAACTTATCGAGTCCATTGGCTGCAATCATCTTGCCGTAATTTGGCTCGGTTGGGAAGTATTGCAATGAATTCATGACAACAGCCTTAGAGTTAACTGGCTTTACGATCTTGTCGATGATCTCTTGACGAGGCCAAGCAAGAAGCGCTGCAGTACGCAGATCTTTTGCCTTCTGTGACATTCCAGCGAATGGACCTGTGTATTCCTTGCCACCAGGAGCTGCTCCTGAGCGAAGCTCAACGTGCTCGTAGGTTGCTTCAGGTGTGCCATCAAGTGTAATTCCCTTGATCTTGTTGAGAAGTGCAACTGAATCTGCTGTTGCTAGAGCTGAATAGTAATCAGCTTCCTTATTAGCTAAAGCCTGCGCAGCAGCTGTTGAATCAGGGATCGTGACGTAAACGATCTTTTCAATTCCACTCATCGCTGGCCCTGAGTTGTAATTAGGGTTCAACTTCAAAGTGACTCGCTGATTCTTGACAATAGACTCAACCTGCATCGCTCCGTTTGCAACGAGCAATAGTGGGTTCGTCTTCTCATTAACTTCAGTTACGTTGTAGGAATTTGACCAAACTTTTCCAATCTTGCGAAGCATTTCTGTGTCTTTTGATTGGAAGGCACGAAGGAACTTGTTCTTATTTGCCACGTTATTCGCATTTGTTCCTAGCTTTGTCTTTCCTTCAGCCATAGCTACTAATGCGTGAACAGGTGAGACTCCTGGTGCAAAAACTTCCCAGTCAGGAAAGAACTTCTTCCATTCGATGACAACTGACATACGGTCAGGGGCCAAGGTAATGTTCTTAATCAAGGTGTTATAGGTGCCTGAATATCCACCTGAGTCGAAAGCAGGCTCCTTATCTTCAGAAGCTGGATCACCCAGTCCTGCATCGATTGAGTACTGATCAGAAGAGATCACATGTGTAAGCAAAAGGTCTACACCTGTAATAGGTGTGCCATCTGACCATACACGGCCCTTGCTAACGGTGTACTTAACCTTAAATGGAGACTTGCTAACGATCTTGTATGAGCCGAAGGTCTTATTTTCTACCAACACTGGCTTATCGTCATAGTAGTTAAATCCAATGCCTGACATATAGGCAACGTTGCTATTGAGCACCAAGTTGTGCTCGTTGTGGCTTGGGTTCAGTGATGTGAATGTATTGGAATCAATGATCACAACAGTTGAGCGAGTTGCTGCAGTAGCCGGCGAAAGAACGCCAATTACCAATCCAGCAGTGGTTGCAACTGCGAGCGCTACTTTAACGCTGCGGTTCCATTTCTTCATAGTTCCTCCTCGAGGGTGAGAAGGGCGCTGCGGAGAGTCGACCACTCCATAGGGCCCTTTTTGTTACCCGCGAGTCTGCCCTATTGCGCCAATACTTTGCAATAAGACAGGGGTGAAATGGGGCTATGAACGAACAGCCTCTAAGCGTGCAGTGGTCAAACGAGGAATGGCGAAGATGGCCAAGAGGGTGGCAAGGATGGCCCCAACAAAAAAGGTAGATCGCAGCGCCATTTCTCGGCTCAGAATTTCTTGCATGAGGGTCACGAGTGCGCCACCAAGGAATATGCCGATGGGAATGCTGCCCCAGGCAAAGAAGCGATAGACGCTATTTACTCTGCCAAGTAGTTGTGTGGGGATGATGCTTTGTCGAAGCGAGACAGTGATGACATTCCATAAGACTGCGAAAAAAGTTTCAATGGCTGTGAAAACCCATGCAACCTGCCACGAACTAGTTGAACCTATGATGAGAAGAAATATTGGGAATGTAACAAGTACGAGTGCCAGGGATGTTCCGCTTCCAATCTTCTTTGAAACTCGCGGACCAAATGAACCGCCAAGAATTCCGCCAATCGCTCCTGCTGTTCCAAGAATTGCGAAGGTGAAAACGCTTGTGTTCAAAATTTCTTGAGCAAAAAGTATGTAGACAGCGCCAACAAAGGAGCCGATGCCATTCATTACTCCCAAAATAATGGCCATGGGGCGCAGCAATGTATGACTCCATAGCCAAGAAAATCCCTCTTTGAGTTCAGAGCGAAAATTTGTTTTCTCTACCACTTCACTTATTGGCTTTGATCTAAATGAACCCGAGATCAGGGCAATGAGTGCAGCAGCGAGAAAGAATGATGCTGCATCAATAAAGAAGGGTAAGAAAATTGCGATTCCAACTAAGAGGCTCCCCAGTGGTGGTCCAATAAAGGAGTTAGTTAGTGCCTCCGCTGACCACATGCGTCCATTGGCTTTTTCTAAGTTTTCTGTTTCTACTACGGAAGGCAAAAATGTTTGTGCCGCGTTATCGCGCAAAACTTCAGCAAAACCAAAGAGTAGAGCCGATATCAGAGTGACGACATAGAGAGTCCAATTTGTCTTCATCTCTGTGATGCTTGTTAGTTCATTGAGAGATGGCAGTGAATCCCTGTGAAAATATACAAAAGCGGCAACAACTAATGTGAGAATGCCGCGGAAAAAATCCATGGCAACGATGATCTTTCGGCGATCTATTCGATCAGTAATAACCCCTGCCGGAAGAGTAAAAATCAGCCAAGGAAGCCTTGATGCAACTGCGGCTAAGGCAATGAGAAATGGTGAACGAGTAATGGCGGATGCAAGCCAAGGATAGGCAACAGTGGAAATACCGTCGCCCAGATTTGAAATGGCGGTGGCGCTCCACAGTTTCCAATAAGAGCTTCCTAGCTTCTTTGTCGGTACTGCACTCATTGCGTATGTATACCCTAAGATTTTCGGATGAGTAAACATTCAAGCGTAGATGCCGACTTTCTGGCACTTCCTTTAGAGGCCACATCGGATGCAGCAATCGACACTGCGCAATCACTTGGAGCATCACATGTTGATGTTCGAATCGAGAAGACTCGCACAGGATTGCTGCAACTTCGTGATGCAAAACCAGAATCACAAAGTGATGACTCTGTAGTAGGGCTTGGTGTTCGAGTTATCGTCAATGGTGCATGGGGTTTTGCATCTTCACCATCTATCTCAGTTGCAAAAGCGAAAGAGTTGGCCGCAACTGCAGTTGCGATGGCTAAGACAAGTAAGCCACTTGCAACGGAAGAAGTGGCACTTGCTCCAGAGCCTATTTATGCAAAGAAGCAATGGGTATCGAGTTATGAAATTGATCCTTTTGAGATTCCTGATTCTGAAAAGTTGGATCGCCTTGCTTCATTGAGCAGCAAGTTGCTGGCATCAAAATCAGTCAATCACGTGAGTGCATACACAATGTATGTAAAAGAGCAGAAGCACTATGCAGATTCATTAGGTACAAGCACTACGCAGCAAAGAGTTCGCGTACACACCCAATTAGAGGGCATCTCAGTTGGAGATCACGGTTTTGAATCCATGCGCACACTTGCACAGCCTGCAGGTTTTGGTTGGGAATGGATGAGCAATCACGTTTATGACTGGGATGCTGAAATTGATGAACTTCCAACACTGCTTGCCGAAAAAGTTGCTGCTCCCTCTGTAACACCAGGAAAGTACGACTTACTTATTCATCCTTCAAATCTCTTTCTTACAATTCACGAGTCCATTGGCCATGCAACAGAGCTAGATCGCGCAATTGGTTATGAAGCAAACTATGCAGGTACCTCATTTGCAACTGTCGATAATCTCAATACATTGCAATATGGATCAGCAAAAATGCATGTAACGGGAGATCGCAATACTGAACATGGTTTGAGCACTGTGGGCTGGGATGATGAAGGTGTTGCTGCTCAGCGCTGGGACATCATCAAAGATGGCGTTCTCGTTGGCTATCAGACAGACCGCCGCATTGCAGCGCGCGTAAACCAAGAGCGCAGCTTTGGTTGTGCATTTGCGGATTCGCCATCGCACGTTCCAATTCAGCGTATGCCCAATGTTTCGTTGCAACCAGATCCACAAGGACCAACGCTAGAGGCGATGATCTCTTCTATGGAAGATGGCATCTACATTCGCGGTGACAAATCGTGGTCTATTGATATGCAGCGATATAACTTCCAATTTACTGGTCAGCAATTTCACAGAGTAAAAAATGGAAAGATTGTTGGCCAAGTAAAAGATATGGCCTATCAGGCAACAACTACTGATTTCTGGCGCTCAATGAAAGTTATTGGCGGCCCGTCCACCTATGTATTAGGTGGTGCATTCAATTGTGGAAAGGGGCAACCGGGCCAAGTTGCACCCGTTAGTCATGGATGTCCTGCTGCGATATTTGAAAAAGTAAATGTTCTCAACACAGTAGAGGAGGCAGGCGCATGATTTCTGCACAAGATCTAATCGAGCGAATCACTGCCGCTGCCACAAGTGATGATTGCATCGTCATTGTTACTGAAACTAGTCAAGCAAATTTGCGATGGGCAAATAGTACGCTAACAACTAATGGCGTGATTCTTCAGCGAAGCATCACAGTTATTGCATTTGTTGCAGTCGATGGCGGTATGTCTGCAGGTGCTGTAACGAGAACCGATATTTCTACCGACCAAGTTGATGCCGTTCTCAAGGAAGCAATTGCATCTGCTCGCTCAGCCGGTGCTGCCGATGATGCAGCCGAGATTGCTAAAAATGTTTCATTTGGTAATTGGAGCCAAGCGCATAATCCAACTGGTCCTGATGTTTTTGCAAAAGTTGCACCTGATCTTGGTGAGATGTTCAAGCGCTCTGTCGCTGATGGCATAGAACTTTTTGGCTATGCAGAGCACACACACAAGACAACGTGGGTTGGTTCTAAAGGTGGAATCCGCGCACGCTATGACCAACCAGCAGGTCGCGTTGAAATGACTGGAAAATCCCACAATCGAACACGATCAACTTTTGAAGGTGTTGCTACTCGCGACTTTTCTAATGTTTCTATTGCATCCGTTGATGAAAAGATTCGCCAGCGCCTGCAGTGGCAGGCAAATAAAATTGATATTCCAGCAGGAAAATATGACACGGTTTTACCAGCCAATGCAGTTGGTGACTTAGTTCTGTACATGCTCTGGAGTGCTGGCGCGCGGGACGCCTTTGAAGGCCGATCCGCCTTTAGTAAAAAAGGTGGAGGAACTCGCATCGGTGAAAAACTATCTACTTTGCCACTCAATATTTATTCAGATAGCGCCTATAAAGGCTTGGAATCAATTCCTTTTGTTGCAAACACTGCAAGTAGTTCACTGAGCTCAGTATTTGATAATGGTCAGAGTCTGACACGAAATGATTTCATCAAAGGTGGTGCTCTAAGTTCTCTTGCGCAAACGCAATCATCATCGAAGATAACTTCACTTGCCTACACACCAGTTGGCGATAATCTCGTTGTTAGCGTCGATGGTGCATCAGGGGCGATGGAAGATCTAGTCAAAAAAGTTGATGATGGACTACTGCTCACAACAATGTGGTACATCCGCGAAGTTGATCCAAGTTCACTTCTTCTTACAGGCCTTACTCGCGATGGCGTGTACCGCGTCAAAGATGGCGAAGTAATCGGGGCAGTCAATAATTTCCGATGGAACGAGTCCCCTATTGCGATGCTTTCTAGAATCTCACATGTTGCATCAACTGAAATTACACAACTTCGCGAATGGGCGGATTATTTCGATCGCTGCGCAGCACCTGCCATGGTGATCAAAGATTTCAACATGTCCACAGTGAGCCCAGCAAACTAAAACTACTTCTTTAGTTTGAAGCCCTTAGGGCATACGGGCTTTAGCGCAGTTATCTTCTTAGTGGTCTTTCCTAACAAGCAGGTGATCGTACGCTTGGCAGAATTTCTTACGGGAGCTACAACTTCTTTCACGGGCTCCTGCTTCAAAGTAACTTTGATTGTTGGAGATGAAAATTCAAAACCGTAAGCGCCAAGGTGCAGGAAGCCATTCTTCTCATTTATTGAAGTTGTCGCTACGCGTGTATTCCCATCAGAGCTAACGATAGAAATAGTGGCACTTATTGGTGCCTTACTAAAGCTATAAATACAACGTGCAACTTGCGAACTCATCAACAAGTCATAGGTTCCAAGGAATACATCACCGTTATGTGCGAAGTGCGGTGCAACTACTTTGTAATCAAGTGATTGAGATTCCTTATTGAATGCAGGCGCACCTGGTGAATACATCGTCGCATTTGTAGAAACTATGCCTGCGAGCGCTTTGGAATCTTTTGTGCACTTATTAATCTCTTCTGAACTTCCACCAACCATTGTCTGAACAGACCAGTTATATGGCTCTACCGTTGCCTTATCCCCCAAAACTTCGAGCCAATCTCGCACTTCAGCCAAGCTATTTTCACTTGCATCAAGTTGCTCGTGCAACATACTTATCTCGGAGAGTGAGCCATTTCGATCAGCTGGTTTTCCAGGTGCACCGTAAACAGTTCCAAGTCGTGGAACCCCGCTGTAACGAGCAAGTACGCCAGCTGGTGCTTTAGCGCTCTCCGTCCAGCCAAAGAGAACAGGAACTCTCATCGGTTCGGCAACAATTGTTAGGTCAACACCATCTTTGACTACTGGATTTACCGCAACGCTCACATCTGGATTTCTCAAGCGGCCATGTAACCATCCGTAAACAGATTGGCTAAGGCGCAACTTCATTCCAAAAGTAATTCCAACTGGAAATGCTTGCGTTACAAAGCAAGTTTTTCCATCTTTGAAAAAGTCACATGTCATCGTTCCTTTTTCGCGACCATTGCCTGCAATCATGTCGATAGTTGCATAATCTGTTGCGGTATCACTTATCTGTAATAAGCCTGTATCACCAGCAACTTTCTTGACAGGAACTATCACGGCTTCCAACTTTATGACTTTGAATTTTTCTTGACCCTTTTCTAAGGCTCCAACTAAATCTGGCTTGACCATATATAGATCGCCACCAGAGTGGGCTGCTCCAGGAATTGAAAATATAAGAGGTGCGCCTCCAGTTGGTAAATTCTTTTCAGGACTACCTGTATAACTTTGCTTCAATGGTGCAATCGCATCGGCAACCAAGGTGCTTGCAATCTCTTTACCATTCGAATCTTTGACAATTAGACCGTTGAAACAATCAGATGGGTTTGATGTAGTACACGGTTGAAGATCACTACGAAATTGGATTCTGTCAGAATTTTGACAATTTTCATCGGCAAGTGAGGTACACGTTCCTGCGAAATCTACTTTCGATGTTGTTCCGCGAAGTGAAAGCAAATAACTTGAATATGTCAGAGCTTGAACAGATGCTTGAGTATTTATCCCAATAAGACCAACAGTTGCTGGCGCGCTTTGAACCCATTCCTCATCAAATGATGGTGAGTCAGCTGCAACGCTGGGTGCCATCGAGCCAACGAGGGCAAGGAGAACGATGGCAACGATTCGGATACGGCTCTTCATCATGGCTCCTTAGGCATTGGCGAATTATGAGATAGGAAGTCTCTCCTTCTTCTACCGAGGAAGGAAGCACAATTTATGCATGGCGCCTCCCTCTTTACGCTCAGACCAGAAAGAGTTCGCGCGCCTTTTCCACCGCAGAATCGCGTCCATCGACCTCAAGTTTGCGATACACGTTTCGCAGGTGGGTCTTAATCGTGTTCTGGGAGATGTGTAGAGACTTGGCTATGGTGCTAATCGGCTTGGCCGTAGATAGATGTTTCACGATTTCAAGCTCACGGCTCGTCAGATTTTCCTTGAGGGAGCCCGTCGATTGGTGTTTGCTCTTTATTCGCTGCGTGATCAGGCGAGAGAGTTCCTCTAGATAAATCGTCGGCTGTCTTCCTGCGATTTTGAGAATGACATTAGTGAGGGGTTCACTCTGGCGTATAAATGTCTCATAGGCACCTATCTCAGATCCTAGGTTGAGCGCTTGTTGCATGATGAGCAAACATTCATTCTCGCGATCTGATACGGCGTCTGCCTTCTTAATCAGTTTTCGAAGTTTCTCACGAGGCGTTGAATCTGGAAGTTTATCGATATCAAGATCTTTAGGATTCTTTCCTTTACGAATCGCGAGTTCGTCACGAATCAATTTTGTAAATGTTGTGTCAGGAGTGCGGTTGAGGAGTATCTCAACACGGTCAAAATCGTTGAGTGTAAATCTCAAATAGATTTCTGACATATCCACTATCCACGCCGAATCCGTAGAAATACGTTGTTCAGAGAAATCGCTACGCATCTTACGAATCATTTCGGTAGCACGTGGAAAATCCCCCATACTTACTACAAGGCGGATCAAAATTCCTTCAGCAACAAAATACCAAGGCCATTGCTTCCACTCTTTTGCTAAATCTCGTGCACGTGAAATGGCTGTGTACGCCTTCTCAACTTCGGAAAATTCTAAATGACATCGTCCAAGGACTATATAAGCTTCAATAGGCCCAGCAATTCCGACATAACCCTTTTCCTCCGCTTGAGCAATTGTAAGACGTGCAAGATCAAAGGCTTCTAGGTAATTTCCTTTTGTAAAAAGTGACATGCAATTCAAAATATTGAGGTTATATGGAACGCCCACATCTACGCCTTCTAAAGCTATTCCTTGTGCCCTACGACAAATCATTTCTAACGAGCCTTGGTAGTCATAAATAAATGCTTTATCGCCAGCAATTCTAAGTATTGCAATCTTGTCACTTGTTTCTAAATCACCGGTGATTACTTCTTCATCGAATAATTCATTTTCATGAGTATCGATCTCAGTAATTAGTCCTTTTGAAAAATTGACGTACATCATCGCTGCGTTGGCAATTTTTCGTGTGAAATCTCCGATAGCGCTATTTGCTGATTTGAGGATTAGTTGCTGGGCTTCGATTTCTGCCTGCATAAAATTTAGATTTGTTACATGCCCCATTACTTCCACAGTTTTGCGAAGCAATAAACCATGAGGACTGTCATCGCCTGCATACGGCGCTAAACGAATCATTTGATCACCTTGGCCAGTTGCAGTGAGCTGGCGTGAATGCTCTTTGAGAAGAACGTGCATTTTTATAAAATCATTGAGCTCAAATGCCTGCTCGACTGCCTCACTAATCATCTTGCGAAAGATGAAATATTCCATCAAATGCTTGCGTGTAGGCGCTAAATCAATTCCTTTTTCGGCAGCAAGTTGTTGAATTGTTTCACGAAAAATTGTGTTGAATTCATAACGCGGATTAGCAGACTCATCAATAGTGAGAAAGCCGTCACTGCTAATTCGATTGAGATATTGAATTGAATGATCTTTACCAAGAATGATTTGTGCTGTATCTAAATCGAATTCCTTGAGTATGGAGAGCTTCATAAGCTGTTCTTGGTCTACAACACTGAGAATATTGAAAGTCTCTGTTGTAAGAATTCTTAGAGGTTCCATTGGGGATGCCATTTTAATAGAGAAATTCGTCGATCTCATACCCTTTGAATAATTTTTGGCAAGCAACTGAACACAAACTGGCCAACCATTTGCTAATTTTAGAGTTGAGTCAATATCAGGATCAGATGAATCGAGTCCATTGAGACTTGCAATCGACCCAATCTCAGCTTCATCAAATTTAAGGTCGGTGGCCGAAATTAAGTTCAAATTTCCGCGCTGCGCAAAACGAACAAACGATAATTCTACAGCAGTACGCCGAATCAAAATCAAGTGCAAATTATCAGGAATGATATCGACCATGTACTGCGCGAGTTTTACTGCATTCAAATTCTCTGACAAAGTTCCATTATCTAGAACAAATACATAGTCTTCACCTAGCGCTGCAATATCCTCAAAGAATCTATTGAATATTTCTTTCGAGTCTAGATCGGTATTCGGTTTGAACCAGGGAGCAAAATCTGGAATAACATTTCTTACCGCTTGAAAAACAATATTTCTAAAATCAGCTGTTTTTTCATTTCCTGTCGCTGTGGCCCAAAAAACGCGCTCTTTATTTTGATGTGACCATTCAGCAACTAAAGTAGTTTTTCCATAGCCAGGTGGGGCAACAACGATTGTGGCACCCGGTGTTCGCGTATCAAAGAGCTCAAAAAGACTTTTTCGTGACAAGAAGTTTCCAGGCATTGCAGGTGGGGTGGTATGCGCAAGAGATGCACCAGGCAATAAATCACCCACGTGAGCCTGGATTGCCCTAGTGGTCATGAGGTAAGGGTGATACAGATTGTCAGAAAAAGGAAGGCAACATCACCCTAGTAGGGGTGAGAAGGTGAGGCTAATTCCCCCTTAGAGAGATGCAAAAGCCTCTTCTAGAACGCCCATAGCATCGAGGAGCAATTCATCAGTAATGACCACCGGTGGCAAGAATCGAATCACGTTGGAATAAGTTCCAGCTGTTAGAACAAGAACACCTTTGCTCTGGCAATACTTCACAACAGCGCTCATTGCTGCTGTATTCGGATCCAAAGTTCCTGGCATCACTAATTCAATTGCTTGCATAGCGCCACGGCCGCGAACTTCAGCGATGATTGGATACTTTGCTGCAAGTTCGCGCAGAGATTTTCCAAGAACTTCACCTATGTGAGCAGCTCGCGCGACAAGGTTCTCTTCTTCAATAGTTTCAAAGACACCAAGGGCTGCGGCACATGCAAGTGGGTTGCCACCGTATGTTCCACCAAGTCCTGAAACGTGGACTGAATCCATAATTTCAGCGCGACCAGTAACTGCTGCAAGTGGAAGTCCACCAGCAATTCCTTTCGCGGTTACGACCATGTCAGGAAATACGCCTTCTTCTTCCACTGCAAACATGTGACCCGTGCGTGCAAAGCCAGTTTGTACTTCATCAGCAATAAAGATAATTCCGTTTTCAGTTGAGTACTTTGAAAGAGCTGGCAAGAATCCCTTAGGTGGAACGATAAATCCACCTTCTCCTTGGATTGGCTCAATCAAGATTGCAGCAACATTGTGTGCACCAATCTCTTTTTCAATCTTATGGGTAATCATTTCCATCGCATCTTCAGTAATTGTCTTTTTATCGCCGAGCCAGCGCAATGAATAAGGCATCGGTACGCGATAAATCTCTGGTGCAAATGGACCAAATCCCTCTTTGTATGGCATGTTCTTTGCAGTAAGTGCCATCGTCAAATTTGTGCGGCCGTGATAACTATGTTCGAAAACAACAATTGCTGGACGCTTTGTGTAGTGACGTGCAATCTTGATTGCATTCTCAACAGCCTCTGCACCTGAATTTACAAGCATAGATTTCTTTTTGAATGGACCAGGAACTGCAGCATTGAGTTTCTCGCACACTTCGATGTAATTCATATATGGAGCAACGGTAAAACAGGTATGTGTAAATGCTTGTGCCTGTTCGATAACGCGATCTACTACGCGAGATGTTGAATTGCCAACGTTTGTAACGCCGATGCCTGAACCAAGATCGATGATTTGATTTCCATCGATATCGAGCAAAATCGCATCACTAGCGCGCTCAATGATGACGGGAATGGCCATACCTAGTCCCCCAGAAGTCGCTTCACTACGGCGTTGTAGCGCCTCGAGTGATTTGGGTCCCGGAATTGCGGTAACCAACCGACGTTCTTGGGTCAAACTAGTCAGTGTGCTCATGGTTAAAGTCTAGAGCCATATTTCTCATACACGCGCCAGGAAGTTACCCTTGTCAGTGAAAAGAGAAAGAAGAGGAGTAGATCAATGAGTGAACTGCGCGATACTGCTCCACTCCTTGATGCATACCTCTCCTACTTTGAAAGTGAGCGCCTGCCCTTCACCATTCCTGGGCATAAGCAGAGAGCATCACGCCTCGATGCTGGCCTTGGCGCTGTTGTAGATAGCGATACACCTCTCTATGGCGGTTTAGATGAAATCAAACTGACGCACGGAACATTGATCAAGGCCGAGAAGTTAGCTGCCACATTCTGGGGTGGAGACTTTGCTCGCTTTTCAACGGGTGGATCAACACATGTGAACCAAGCCGTAATTCTCGCCCTGGGAAAACCTGGCGACAAAGTTGCCTTATCGCGAACTGCTCACCGCTCTGTACTGAGTGCTTTAGTTCTTGCTGGCCTTGAACCACTGTGGCTTTCTCCTGATATTGATAGTGCAACAGGTGTTCCTACAGGAATATCAGTAGCCGAATTTGAAAAAGTTCTTGGCGAAAAACCAATCGCACTCTTACTTACAGAACCTGGTTATTTAGGAACTCTCTCCGACATCCCTGCCCTTATTGCTAAAGCGCACGAACATTCAATTCCTGTTGTTATAGATGCCGCATGGGGTGGCCACTTTGGATTTCACCCAGAATTACCTCGTCACGTAATTCAACTTGGCGCAGATGCACTTATTACTAGTACACATAAGGCACTTCCTGGCTATAGCGCTTCAGCATTATTGATTGCACGCGGGCAATACCTGAACCTAGATCGCCTTGAACAAAGTTTCGAAACAACTCACACAACTTCACCTGCAGGCGCACCACTCGCCTCTATTGATGGATGCCGTGCGCTTTTGCAAACACGTGGTGAAGAATTACTCGGCCAACTTATTTCTAATGTAAAGGACTTCAAAGCCGTTGTTCAAAGAGAATTTTCACAAGAAATTTTCCTCAATACATCAAATTTTGCACCAGGCCGTTTTGACCCCGTAAAAGTAGTGCTACGCGCTAATCAATTAGGGGCATCCGGTGTTGATATTGAAAAGGCAATTGGCGCCTCTGGTGTTCGAGTTGAGATGGCTGATCGCGACACTGTCGTTTTTCTTGCAACTCTTGCCGATACTGCTCAAGATTTCACTGACCTAACTTCAATTCTTATTCCTGTTCTCAAAGAACTAGCATCGACTGCACGTGAATCTGCAACAGCACTGAGCTGGTCTGTCATTCCACAAAAGGGAATATCAATGCGCGATGCATATTTTGCAAAGACGGAAATGGTCAGCGCTAAAGAAGCACTGGGTCGTATTTCTGCAGATCTCATTGCTCCATATCCACCAGGTGTTGCCGTTGTGGCACCTGGTGAAATCTTGACCGCTCAAATAATCGACGGACTCAGCGCCTCTAAATCTGCCGGCGTGCGCATTGCCTATGCAACAGATAGCTCTCTCGAGCGTTATCGCGTGGTTGTTCGCTAATAAAGTGAAGGTAAACTAGCCTCATGGCAGAGCAGAAAGTAATCCTTTATTACTGCTTCACGCCAATTTCAGATCCCACTGCAATGCGATTTTGGCAACAGACTCTCTGTGAAACTCTTGGTCTCAAAGGTCGGATCATTATTTCTAAACATGGCATCAACGGCACTCTCGGTGGCGATATGGATGACCTCAAAAAATATGTCCATAAAACAAAGCTCTATCCTGGTTTCAAGAAGACGGAATTCAAATGGTCTGGTGGAACTGGCAATGACTTTCCACGACTTCAAGTACGTGTGCGTGATGAGCTAGTTGCATTTGGAGATCCAAACATTATTGAAGTAGATGAAAACGGAGTAGTTGGCGGCGGAGTTCACCTTCGCCCTGAAGAGGTAGATGCACTCGTTGCAGAGCGTGGCGAGGACGTTATTTTCTTCGACGGTCGTAACGCATTCGAGGCAAAAATCGGAAAATTTACTAATGCAATTGTTCCAAACACTGAGTCCTCTCGCGATTTCGTAGAAGAGATTGAAAGTGGAAAGTATGACCACATAAAAGACAAGCCAGTCATTACATACTGCACTGGTGGAATTCGCTGTGAAATTCTTTCTTCCGTCATGAAAAAGCGTGGATTCAAAGAGGTCTATCAAATCAAAGGTGGGATCGTCCGATACGGTAAAAAATATGGCGATGACAGCTTATGGGAAGGCTCCCTCTTCACATTCGATGATCGCCTTGCAATTGATTTTTCCCCTAAAGCAAAAGTTATTGGTGAGTGCGATAGTTGCAAAGCGCCTACAAAGCAGTTCTATAACTGCCGAACAGCAACATGTCATGAGTTGGTTTTGCTATGCGATGAATGTGCCAAAGTAACTGATAACAAAACTTGCATTCATGATCAG
>CAIZHT010000148.1 GCA_903932885.1 uncultured Actinomycetes bacterium | reverse complement strand
GCCTTCTGTGGTTTCAAAACCTGCGAAGAAGAGTTGAACAACGAGAGCAACTAGTTCGTCATCGCTGAGCGGATTCGGCTCATCGCTTTGATCTACTAAACGGCTCAATAAGTTATCACCCGGATGATTGCGTAATTGTTCAAATAACGTGATGAGATATTCCTTTGATTCCAGTGCCATCTCATTCGCAAATTTTGCTTTCTCGGAAGTGACGCGAGCTGCAGCGCTAAAGCCTGCAATTCCATCGGCCCAGCGCTTCAAATCCCATTGTCGATCAAGAGGAATTCCTAAAAGATCACACATAACGGCAGCAGGCAAGCGAAAAGAGAACTCTGAAACAAGGTCAAACTTCTCTTTATCGCCTATTTCATCCAATAAATCATTGACGATTTTTTCAATCTTTGGTTCGAAAGCCGTTATTGACCGCGGCGTAAAAGACTTACTGATGAGGCGACGCAAGCGCGTGTGTGCTGGAGGATCTTGAAAAACAATCCAATTATTGAGGTTGTGCAAAATGGCTGAATATTGTTTTCTCTCTTCATCCGAAAAGTGAGAGGATGCAGCGCTCATACGCTCGCCCGCATTGAGTGTTGATGAGTGCAGACCGGCTTCAACTAGTTCGTGTGGAGAAATAATCCAGGCAGAAAGTTCTTCGCTCCAAAAAATTGGAGATTCCTTGAGAAATTTTTTATAGGTTGGATATGGATTATTGAAATACTCCTGAGTTAGAAAATTTCCCACAGTAAGAGTCTAAGCAATAAAGGCTTCTTTGAGAAGATGTGCGACCATAGGGTTATGAGCTCGCTCTTTGCACTCGCAGCGGCGCTCTCTATTGCAACCGGACTCTTCCTTACAAAATCTGTAACACAGAGACTTCCTGGCTATCACAGTGTTGGAGTTCTCTTCTTTTTCAATGCTGTAGTTGCTGCACCATTTTTGCTATTAGATCCCCAATGGGTTCAACTCTCCGGAATCGCATGGCTACGTATTGGTATTGGTGGTTCACTCACCGCCCTGGGTGCGGGTCTTATATTTTTAGTAGTAACGCGAAGTTCAGCATCTGCCTCAGCAGTTGGGCAATCACTCAGCCCAGCTGTTGTCTTAGTTATCGCACCCCTTATTCTTGGCACGAGCGTTTCTCTTGGACAGATACTTGTTGTTTTGGTTCTCGTTATGGCCGTGTTATTACCCCTTAGAAATTCTTTGGCAGGCGTTTCAACTTTTTCAACTTTCTTTCTTATTGGCTCTATTGCAACCACCACTGGAGCTGTCACTACGCTGATAGCCCTTCAAATCCATGCGGGGATGGCTTTGGTGCAGGTTGTTTTCATCCAACAACTCATTGCTGCCGCACTCTTTCTTATACTTTTCTTCCCAAAGCATTTCACGGTAAAGAACTATCTCTCGCTTTTCCCTCGCTCCATATTTATGGGAGCGGGTTGGGTACTGACTTCCTATGCAATATCTCATGGAAGCCCTGTTGTTGTACAAAGTATTATCTCAACAGTTCCGTTGTGGATCCTGTTATTTGAAACTATTGCTTACAAAAAATCGCCAAATAAAAGTGTGATACTTAGTTCTTTTCTTGCATGCGCAGGAATTTGCGCACTTGCTTTTCTTTTTTAGTACATCAACTGTCCACCGGAAACGTTGAGAACCGTTCCAGTCATATAACTCGATGCATCTGATGCTAAGAAAAGTACTGC
>CAIZHT010000147.1 GCA_903932885.1 uncultured Actinomycetes bacterium | reverse complement strand
TTTGCAGAGATTGCTCAAGTAGAGCTTCTTTCTATTAATGCAAAGACTGATGCCACTGAATTCCGTAAGGAAATTCGCTGGAATTCACTGCATTACAAGCTCAGCAAGTAGTTCTACGAAATATTTGTTGAGTCCCGCAGAATAAGGTTGCCAACGATTTTTTCTACCCCGTGGGCCTTAATGCCATCAATGGCATCGAATAACTTAGTCGCTGCAATCTTTCCAAGTTTGAGTAAATCCATATCTATAGTTGTGATTTGAGGCCTTGAACCTGTTGCAATAATTTCCCAGTTATCAAATCCAATAACTGCGACATCTCTAGGTACGCGCAAGCCATGTTCGCGCAAAATTTCAATTGCTCCGCGCGCTGTTTGATCATTACCGCAAAAGATTGCATCAAATTCTTGTCCGGAAGAAATGAGTGCACTTGCTGCTGTGCGCCCCCATGCTTCTGACCAGTCCCCATACATAGGCGTTCCACCCACCATATGTAAACCTTTTTTTGCAAGAACTTTTTGAAAACCTATAACGCGCTGTTCGGTAGCCGCATAACTTTTATCGCCCGCAATGTGTGCAATTTTTTTTCTTCCGAGCGAGATTAGATGTTCAGCGGCTAACCCAGCAGAACCAGCATTATCGGGTACAACTGAAATATCATGGGCATCATCCGATGGGCCATACACGTAAACAACAGGTACCGGAAATTTTCTACCAAGTGAATTTCTTATATGGCCACTACTTGTTACAACGATGAGACCATCAATGCGTCGCGCTAGAAGTGATTTGATATGAAAAGATTCACGTATCGCATCACCGCGAGAGTCACAGAGAAATACTGAAGTCTTCTCATACCCAAATGCATCTTCTGCACCAGCCAAAATTGGTAGCGCCAGGCGTCCGACTAAATCATCTGTTAGTAATCCAACTGTTCCAGTTCGCCCAGTGAGAAACTTTCGGGAAAGTGAGGTGTGGTGAAGCCCCACTTTTTCAGCGATCTCAAGAATTCGCGCTCTAGTTTCAGGATGTACTTCGCCGCGATTATTGAGCGCTTTTGAAACCGTCGCTATGGATACCCCAGCCTCAAGAGCAACATCTTTGAGCGTTCTATTTGGGGCCTTTTCGCTCTTCACACGCTCAGGATAGCGCGATAACTCGAAAGAGTTTCGTAGATTTTCGACAAATTCCTTGTAGTTGTGCGCATAGAAACGTAAATTCACGGCATAGTTTCGAAAAGTTTCGAGACGGAAGTGGTGTGGGTCATATGAGTCAGAAGCATTCGCTCGGCCCGGTTAGCCCTGTGGTGGAGAAATTCAGCAAGAGCCATCCCCTAGCACTCAATGAGGTCGCACTCTCCGAAAAGGGCGACCTAGGGCGCTGGCAGATTCACAATGCCAAAACCACGATCCCGCACCTTATAGATAATTTGATTTCAACAGGTGCCCTTGCCAACTTGCAGGATATTGGAACTCCGAAGTTCAAATTCAAAGGAATGTGGTTCTCTGATTCTGATATTCATAAGTCATTAGAAGCTCTGTGTTGGAGTCTTCATCTTTACTCCGATAAGAAGCAGACAGATTTTCTCAAAGAAGCAACTGCAGCGATTGTGCAT